>JAILHZ010000181.1 GCA_024695545.1 Clostridiales bacterium | reverse complement strand
CCGGTATTCATGACCTCTTCCGGAAGAGGATCGACAAATCCTGTGATCTCGGTTCCTTCCCACTCGTAGATCGACTCCCAATCGTAAGTATCGATATCGATCGTCGGAGACGCGGGCTCCTCAGTGGGCTGTCCCGTCATGAGCGGATTTCCGCTGGGCGTGCCTGTTCCTATGGTCATCACGCCGCCGTTGGTGTCCGTATTCATGTCCGGAACATCCCAGGTCGCGAGTGTATCTTCCGTGGAAGTGACGTCATCAGTACTTTCCGTCACCTCTGTATCATTCTTTTTAGTAGTCTTTCCGGAGTTGTCATCCGACTTCTTTCCGCAACCGCAAATGGTTGAACCCATAACGGAAATAAGACAAACCCCACTCATGAAAATCTTGAATTTTTTCATTTCCTCACCTCCGCTTCCCATTATACCAACAGAGTTTTATATTCAAAAATGATTGACATACTGTTCACTTCGGGCGTATTCGTGCCCTGCTGGCGAAATAGCCTATGATGCATCTTGCCCACGAATATGAAAAAGGGCTGTCTCATTGTTTTGAGACAGCCCCTTGAAGTTATTTCTGATTATCGCTTGTGGCCGGTTATCAGCCGAAGAGAGCGAGCAGTGTACCTGCGGCTACGGCAGAACCGATAACACCGGCAACGTTCGGGCCCATGGCGTGCATGAGAAGGAAGTTAGAAGAATCAGCCTTCTGGCCTTCAACGTTCGATACACGTGCAGCCATCGGAACAGCGGATACACCTGCGGAACCGATGAGCGGGTTGATCTTTCCGCCGGAAAGAGCGCACATGATACGGCCGATCAGGAGACCGCCGAATGTGGAGAATGCGAATGCAATGAGACCCAGAACGATGATCTTGATAGTATCGAGAGCCAGGAAGTTCTCACCCATTGCAGTAGCACCAACGGTAACACCAAGGAAGATCGTAACGATATTGCAGAGTGCATTCTGAGCGGTGTCGGAAAGACGCTCTGTAACGCCGGACTCCTTGAAGAGGTTACCGAGCATCAGCATACCGAGCAGCGGTCCGACGGACGGCAGGATCAGTGTGCAGATAACAGTAACGATGATCGGGAAGCAAACTTTCTCGACCTTGGAAACCGGACGTGTCTGCTTCATCTTGATCTTTCTGAGTTTCTTCGGAACCATCGCCTTCATGATCGGCGGCTGGATGATCGGGATCAGAGCCATGTAGGAATAAGCCGCGATGGCGATTGCCGAGAGAAGCTTCGGAGCGAGCTTCGTTGTCAGGTAGATTGCTGTCGGGCCGTCAGCACCACCGATGATGGCGATGGAGGAAGCCTCTGCAGCAGTAAATCCCAGAAGGGATGCCATGACGAATGCGAAGGAGATACCGAACTGAGCACCGGCACCCATGAACAGGGACGAAGGTCTGGAGATGAGCGGACCGAAGTCAGTCATCGCACCAACAGCCATGAAGATCAGGCACGGGAAGATACCCAGCTTAACACCTAAGTAGATGTAATCCAGAAGACCCGGAGCTACTTCTGCACTTCCGCCTCCGAGGAGATCCCAGTGGACATGTCCGCCTGCGAAGATCTCCGAGTGGTAGAGACCTGCCACCGGAAGGTTACTCAGTAACATACCAAAAGCAATCGGGAGAAGAAGAAGCGGTTCGCATTTTCTGCCGATCGCCATGTAGATCAGCACGCCGGCGATCAGAAGCATGACGCCCTGCTGCCAGGTGATGGCATAGATGCCGCTCGACTCCCATATATTTTTTAATGCATCAATAAACACGGTTTCTTGCCTCCTAACTTACGAAAGAGTTAAGAGAACGTCGTCGGTCGCAACCGTCGCGCCCTTGGAGGTCAGGATCTGTCCTACCGTACCAGCGCACGGAGCATAGATCTCGTTTTCCATCTTCATTGCTTCGAGAACGACTACCAGCTCGCCTTCCTTTACAGCCTGACCGGCGGAAACAAGGATCTTCAGGATCGTACCCGGGAGCGGAGCCTTAACAGGTGTGCCGGAAACCGGACCTGCCGGAGCTGCGGCCGGAGCCGGTGCAGCTGCAGGTGCAGCAGCAGGAGCCGGTGCAGCAGCAGGAGCTGCAGCAACAACAGCCGTTGTCTTCAGAAGGTTAGCCTTACCCTTCTCTACTTCAACTTCGTATACTTTGTCGTTAATTGTTACGTTATAAATCATTTTGGCGTCTCTCCTTTACTTTTCTTCCACCAGCGTAATGGACTTGAAAATAAGTTCACTCAGCGGGATACCGGTGTTGTCGCTGACGATCGCCATGATCATGGCAGCGGTCTTCTCATCACAGCCCTTGAGTTTCAGGGTACCGGAAGAGAATTCCTCGCCGGGATCTTCCGAGACTGCCGGAGCTAAAGCAGGTGCAGGTGCTGCCGGAGCCTCTGCCGACTTCTTGGTTGCAGAACCAACGACTGCACCGAAGATGCGGATGCAGACGAAGATAATGAAGAGAACGCAGAAAACGATGGCCCATACGAAGAGAGCAACTCCAAGTGCTTCACCGATACCATACACTCTATCTGCATTGGCAACTTCTGAAGTAGTTTCAGCAACCTCAGCCGAAGTCTCAGCCACCCTCGTGAGCAATAATAATGCAGGATTCATGAAGATCAATCCTCCTTCTTCTCGATGGTGTAGTTCACCGTGTTGGACTCTTTCTCTTCACGTGCTTCGAAGAACTTCTCAGCTACCTGCGGGAAAGCGATGTAGGAGAGAACATCCTCATCGGATCTTGCCTTCTTGCCAAGCTCAGCCTTTGTCTTTTCAAATGCCGGCTCGAGGGAATCAGCAAATCTGCCCTGAACGAGTTCTTCCGGCTTCCAGCACTTGTCGATGAGCTCCTGGGATACTTCACCCGGTGCACGGCCGTACTCACCTCTGAGGTAAGCCTTGATCTCCTTGGAGATGGTCTTGTACTTCGTACCTGTGAGTACGTTCTGAACTGCCTGGTTACCAACCATCTGGGAAAGAGGTGTAACGAGCGGCGGATAACCCATATCCTTACGGACTGCCGGGATCTCAGCGAGTGCGTCGTCGAACTTATCCAGAGCGTTCAGATCCTTGAGGTTCGCGATCATGTTAGAGAGCATGCCGCCCGGAACCTGATACTTCAGAATGTCAGCCTTGATACCCATAACTTCCGGATTAAGTCTTCCTTCGTCGAGGAATTTCTTTCTGATCGGCTTGAAGTAATCAGCGATCTCCTTCAGCATGTCTTTGTTCAGGCCGGACTCGTAACCGAACTGGCCGAGTGCGTAATCCATGGACTCAGTTGCCGGCTGGGATGTACCGCCGCCGAATGTGGAGATAGCACAGTCAATACCGTCGCAGCCTGCTTCAACTGCCTTCATCAGGGTCATTGCGCCGAGGCCTGTGGTGTGGTGTGTGTGGAAGAAGATCGGAACCTTGACCGCACCCTTGAGTGCTTTTACAAGATCATAAGCTTCCTTCGGGCTGCAGATACCGGCCATATCCTTGATGGCGATGGAGTCAACACCCATCTTCTCAAGTTCCTTACCCATCTCAACATACTTCTCGATCGTATGTACAGGAGAGGTCGTGTAGCAGATGCAGCCCTGTGCATGCTTGCCGCACTTCTTAACTTCGTCGATGCAGACTTCGATGTTACGGAAGTCATTGAGTGCGTCGAAGATACGGAAGATATCCATACCATTCTCAGCCGCCTTACGGCAGAATAGTCTTACGACATCATCCGGATAGTGCTTGTATCCGAGGATGTTCTGGCCGCGGATGAGCATCTGAAGCGGAGTCTTCTTGCAGACTGCCTTGATCTTTCTCAGTCTCTCCCACGGATCTTCATCGAGGTAACGCAGGCAGGAATCAAATGTTGCGCCTCCCCAGCACTCGAGCGAGTAATAACCCGCATTGTCCAGTGTCTCCAGGATGCCTTCGAAATCCGAAAACGGCATTCTGGTTGCGATCAACGACTGGTTCGCATCACGCAGTACGGTCTCAGTAATGTTTACTTTCATAACAACGAGCCTCTCCTTATATGTATTTTTTTGAAAACATTTATTAGGGAAAAAGGGTGTGAGAAAACCCAACTTTTTCCGTATATCAGTATATAGGAAATACTATGTCAACACAAGGAAAAATCCATTAAAAATTCACTGATTTTCAATTGCCCGAAAAGCGCTTGCGCGTAACGTTTCGAGTTGAACCTTCCCTCGTAAAGATTACCCCTCCTTTCAAACAAAAAGCGGGCCGTTAATCCGGCCCGCCATTGGGTTTGCTTATTTACTTTTTCTTCCCCAGCGTGATGACCTGATCGGCACCCGCAATGGTCGAAAGTCTGTGGGCGATGATGAATCCCGTACGCCCGCTTGTCATATTATCGAAGGCTTCGACGATACGCTTCTCCGTCAGGGTATCGACCGCGGATGTCGCCTCATCGAGGATGAGGAGATCCGGATCCATCAGGAGCACTCTCGCGATACACAGAAGCTGCTTCTGTCCTTCCGACAGCGAGATCTCCTTTCCGGGGATCGTATCATAGCCGTCCGGCAGTCGCTTGATGAAGCCGTGTGCACGTGCCGCTTTGGCCGCCGCGATCACCTCTTCGTCTGTGGCATCCGGACGTCCGTACGCGATGTTGTCGCGGATGGACCGCTCGAGCAGCCACGTCTCCTGGAGTACCATACCGAACCTTCTGCGAAGCTCCGATCTGGGCATATCCTTAATGTCTTTCCCGTCGATCAGGATCCGTCCGGAATCCGGCTCGTAGAACCGCATCAGCAGGTTCATGAGTGTCGTCTTCCCGCATCCTGTCGGGCCGATGATCGCGATCTTCTGGCCGGGTTCGACAGCGAGACTGAAGTCGTCAAAGATCTTCTTGTCGGAAGTATACCCGAAAGTCACGTGCTCGAAAAGCACTTCTCCCTCACTTGATTTCTTTTCGTTCAGTTCACTTGCTGATTTTTCCCCGGAAGCTGTTTCCGCTTCGATTTCCGCATCGGGAGTTTCCTCCGGAAGGTCGAGGATCGCAAATACACGGCCCAGTGATGCGAACGCCGCCATGATCTGTGTCGTGATATTCGTCAGGTCGTTGATCGGCTTACTGAAGTTCTTCCAGTAGAGGATGAACGTGGTGATGTTACCTGCGGTAAGTCCGCCGAACCACACACCGAGTGCACCGATGAGAATATAGGCTGTACTGTCAACAAAGCGTGTTACCGGGTTCGGAAGGGACGAAGCAAACTGCGCCGTAACGGACGACTTGTTGAGCTGTTCGTTCTTTTCGCGGAAGGAATCGAGGAACTTCTCCTCGCATCCGAATGCCTTGATCTCGCGTCTGCCGTAAAGGTTCTCCTCCACGTCTCCGGAGATGCTGCCCACGAGGTTCTGCTGGGACTTGAAGTACTTCGTCGTCTTCTTCGCGATCGTGGTTGCCGACCAGATCATGAGGACCGCCATCGGGAGAATGATCAGTGTCATCTTCCAGCTGATGAATACCATGAAGCCGACCGTGCCGAGTATCGTCACCACAACGGTAAAGAAGTTCAGAAGACCCTGCAGCATACCTTCGGCGATGGCATCCGCGTCGTTGATAAAGTGCGTCGCCGTATCGCCCTGCGGATGCGTATCGTAGAAAGAAACAGGAAGCTTCGTAAGCTTCAGCGACAGTGCTTTTCGAACCTCAAGAGAAGTCTTCGCGGCAACGACATTGGCATAGTAGCTGACGACCCACGTAAAGAGCGCCGCGACAAGATACATGCCGAGAAGGATCAGGGCGTGAATGCCGAGATACTTCAGATCGACGTTTCCGGCCTCGCCCATGTTATCGATCGTATTACCGAGGAATGCAGGAGCAACGACCTGAAGTCCGCCGCTGAAGATGGCTGCGAGGATCAGGAGCACGATCGAGAACTTCGATGTGCCGGTAAAGCGCAGAAGCGCAGCAAGATCCTTCATGGAGACGCGGCTCTTGGCGTCCGACATCTTCGCCGCATCCGGTGAGAGGTTACCCATTCCGCTGAGCATTGAATCCTTAGCCATTATTCCACACCTCCCATCTCCTGAGATGCGGCAATGCGCGCGTATGCCTCGCACTCTTTAAGAAGTGCGTCGTGCTTTCCCTGACCGACTACGGATCCGTTATCAAGAACGATGATCCAGTCGGAATCGGCGATCTCGTTGATCTTCGAAGAGATCTCGACGACCGTCCGGTTATGTGTCTTCGCATGCTCGGCAAGAGCGGCCGAGAACTTCGCGGAAGTGTCCTTATCGAGTGCTGCCGTCGCGTCATCGAGAAGCAGGATCTCGCTGTCCGTGCAGAGCGCACGCGCGATCGACAGACGCTGGCGCTGGCCGCCGGAGAAGTTCTTGCCCTTCGGCTCGACACGCGCGTCGGGACCGCCCTTCTCGCAGATGAAATCCCATGCCTGAGCAACCTCGCAGCGGGCTTTGAACTCTTCGTCAGAGAGAGGCTCCTTACGGCCGAGATTCAGGTTGTCGCGGATCGTTCCCTCGAAGAGTGAGGTCGTCTGGAACACCGGCGCCATCTTGCTTCGGAGTTCGCTGTCCGAGAGCGCCGCGATGGACTTGCCGCCGACATAGATATGACCTTTCTCGATCTCATAGAGTCGAAGAAGCAGCGCGATGATCGTCGACTTACCGGAACCGGTCGTGCCGATGATACCGAGCTTCTCCCCTTTTCGGAGTTCGAAGGAAACATCCTTCAGTGCGTAATATTCTTCCGAGTCTTCCTTGCCGGAAAGGTACGAGAAGGAAACATTCTTCCACTTCACGATCGCCTTGTCATCGTGGTCCTCTGCCTCCGCTCCGGTCTCCGGCTCACGCTTCTCGGGCACCATCTCAAGGACTCCCTCGATACGCTCCGCCGAGACGAAAGAACGCGAGAAAATAACTACGAGGTTTCCGACTTTATTAAGCTCGTCGAAGATGCTGAAAATATAGTTGATGAAAGTAAGAAGCATGCCGGCCGTAATGACACCGCCATCGATGCGGTAACCGCCGATCCAGAGAATGAAGACGACGGATGCGTTCATGATGAGGATCGTGATCGGGCGGAGAAGCGCGGAGTACTTCGCAACCGAGATCGTCTCATCCGCATAGATCGAGCTGGCCTCATCAGTCAGGTCCTGATGGTGCTTTTCACGCGAAAAAGCACGTACAACACGGATGCCTGCGAGACGCTCATTGACAACGCCGCTGATATTATCGAGTTTTTTCTGAACGATCCTGTAGCGCACAAATGTCACGCGGATGATCGACAGAAGTGTGATCAGGAACAGGAACGATCCGAATCCGATAACGATCGACATCGGCGCATCCAGAATGATCGCCGCGACGATACCGCCGATCGTGATAAACGGTGCACGGAATACCAGTCGGATAAACATCGACACACCCGTGCAGACCTGGTTGACATCCGAGGTCATCGCAACGTTCAGAAAAGATACGCCGCACTTTTCCTGCTGTGCCACGGAAAGCGAATTCACCTTGGTCAGAAGCCTGTCACGAAGTCGCGCGCCGACGCCCGAGCAGGCACGCGCCGCGCAGTACTGGCAGACTGCCGCAGCCGCAAGTCCCATCGCCGCCATACCGAACATCAGAAGCGCGGTACGGACGATGAATCCTTTGCTCTCCGACGAGAAGCCGGTATCTACGATCTTACCCATCAGGATCGGCAGGAACAGCTCGAGGATCGCCTCGAAAAGCTTCGCTGCCGGACCCAGGATAAACTCCAGCCGGTATGGTTTCATCTCATGAAACAGTTCTCTGTACTTCTTTCTCATATACCCTCTTAATAACCCCTCTAATGTCTGTCTTCCTTATGTCAAACTTATGTCCCGCCGGGGATCCGGCTTACTAGATCTGCTTATTTACTGTCTTATACTCTCCGTCTTCGATGTAGTACGGACACGCTTTCTGCGACCCTTCCATCAGGCGCTCCCAGGCATCCTGATCGATCGGCGCCTCGCAGAAATAACCGTCCTCGACATCGTCATATACGTAGTTCGAACATCTTTCGCAATCACTCATATCTTCTCCTCACTCGAGCATCGCCCGGCGCTTCTTTCTGTACTCACTGGGCATCTCTCCCATGTGTTTCTTAAATGCCTCGGCAAAATAACTTGCCCCCGAGAATCCTACTTCGTACGCGATATCCACGATCGGCATATCGGTCTTCGTCAGAAGTTCCGCGCCCTTTCTCAGACGGAACACCGTCAGATAGTTGATCGGCGTCTGGTTCAGATATTTCTGGAATATCTGGCAGCAGCTCGTCTTTCCGACATTGCCCGACAGACGGATATCGTCCAGCGTTATCTTGCCGTGATAGTTGGCGGCAATATAAGAGATCATGTTCTTCAGCTGAGTCAGCTGAGGAGTGCTCTCTCTGTTCTTGGCAGGTGCTTTTCCCAGATGAAGGAAGATCTGCTCCCAGATGCTGAAAAACTGGCCCTGCGCGCCGAGCATCATCGTCGTCTCATATCTCATATAGTATATACGAAGAAGGGAGTCAAGAACACTACGTTCCCACGCGACTTCCGGCGATAAGACCTGGTACGGGAAGTTCTCGTTCTCAATGACCGGAAGCACAAAATGATTCTCGATCTCATTGGTGGAACAAAGGAGTACGGGATGAAAGCGCACGACGATAAATTCACTCTCGAACTTGCCGCCGGAATGCACATTGTGCATCTGCCTGGAATTAATAAAAAGCCCCTCGTCCGGATGAACCTCGACCGACTCTCCGTTAATGCATGCGATCAACTTGCCGCTCTGCACGATCAGGAATTCTACATCGTCATGCCAGTGGCTCTCCATCTCATAGTTCGGAAACCTCGAAATGCGGTCACGGCGGATTTTCACAGGATACTCTACATCGGAAAATTCTATTCCCAGCGAATTTTCAAGAGAATTTAACATTTATCGATACTGCCCCTTCGCGAAATATTGTTATAGTATCAAGGACTATTCTAATTGAAAAGAACTCGTTTGTACACTACAATCAACTTGTCACCGTAGCTTCAATATCGATGGCAATACTATTATCCTCATCCTCACGCTTTGGCCATATCATCCCCAATGGTAGATCAACGTGAGGATTTTTTATTGT
>JAILHZ010000178.1 GCA_024695545.1 Clostridiales bacterium | reverse complement strand
TGACCGGCGCGCTCCAGGGCGAGTACATCCGGGATGCGCTTTCTCTCGACAGCGCTGCAGGCCCCTTCAACCTCGAGATCTTCGCGGGAGACGCGGGCGATAACAATGCCGCGAGTTTCTATAACGGTGCGATGGATGTTCTGAGCCCGTATATCGATTCCGGAAAACTGGTCGTCGTGTCCGGTCAGAAGGATTTCATCGACGTTGCAACTGCAGCCTGGAAGACCGATCTCGCCCAGACCCGGATGGAGAACCTTCTTGCATCTTTCTACAGCGACGGTACGCAGCTCGACGCGGTCCTTTGCTCCAACGACTCTACTGCACTCGGAGTGACCAACGCACTCGTCTCGAATTACACCGGTAAATACCCGGTCGTCACCGGTCAGGACTGTGATAAGGCGAACGTGAAGAATATCCTTGCCGGCTGGCAGTCGATGTCCGTCTTCAAGGACACCCGTACAATGGCAGAGCAGACGGTCCGGATGGTCTCGGACATCATGGAGGGAAAGGCTCCAGAGATCAATGATACCGCCACTTACAACAACGGCATGAAAAATGTTCCTGCTTACCTCTGCACGCCCATATACGTAGACGAAAGCAATTACAAAACCATCCTGATCGACTCGGGATTTTACACAATGGCGGATATTACCTAAAAGCCCCGCCCGATACGCGAAAAGCACTTGTACGGAAGTGCTTTTGCGAAGATAATTGAAACAGAAAACAACAAGAACATGAGGATGCTATGACATATAAAGATGATCTGGACAAACTGAGAAAAGAAGCCGGTATCGACGTGGACGATTACAGTAACGCCACGCTGGATTCCGCTACGTCCAAAGCCTCCTCGAAGTATCCTCCTCAGCACAATCTCCCCATCGCTCCGGAGCCGGAGACGTTTACGCAGGAAGAAAAGAAAATGACGTGGTGGCAGAAGATCTCGCTTCCGTTCATTAGAAACAGTTTCCTGTCCGTGCTTTTCTTCGTGCTGATCACGCTCATCTGGATCGCGATCTCGCACACCGTTCTTGGTTCCATACGGCACGTAGACAGAAGGACACAAGTGCTTTTCATAATCAAGGACGGCGCGTTCATGATCATCCTCGCAACCATCATGTACCGCCTATTCCTTCAGCAGTTTGCCAACTCTTACCACCTCGAAGAGGACTATAAGAAGGCGAAGGAAGAAATCAGCACGTGGCAGTCGATCCAGCGCTCCATGATGGAGACGATCCCGGAGACTCTGGCGTACACGCTCGACCGCGACTTCCGCTACACGTCCTTCAACACACGCCACAAGTACTCGATGCTGCGTATGTGGCACAGTGAGATCAAGGTCGGCGACTGCCTTCTGGATCACATTACGGACGAGAATATCAAGGAGCTCATCCGCAAGGATCTCGAGCAGACGCTGAAGGGCGAATACACATCTCAGATCAGCAAGTTCGGAGACAACGACCAGACCGCGATCTTCTGGCAGTACTACTACGCGCCGATCCTCGACGAAAATAAGAATATCATCGGTATTTCCTGCTACGTCACCAACATCACGGCGCTCAAGCAGTCGCAGAATAAGAACCTGTTCCTGTCGTTCCATGACCCGCTCACCCAGCTTTACAACCGCATACACGTCGAGAGTGCTTTTGCCAAGGCCGAGCGCGAAGAGGTCGCGCCCTACAGCATCATCGTCATCGATATCCAGGGCATGCATCAGGTCAATGAAAATTACGGCACCAAGACAGGTGACAATTTGCTTATAAAAGTCGGCGAACTGCTCCAGAAAGCAGTCAAAGATTCGGGCGATGTCGCAAGATGGGGCAGCGATGAATTCCTTATTCTCCTGCCGGGCACAGATGCCGCAACCGCAGAGGCTCTGGCCAACATCTGCAAATGTGACTTCTCGGGCGTTACTGTTAACGGCGTTCCGCTTCGCGCGCACTTCGGTTACGCGACTCGGACCGACATGTCAAGAACCCTCACTGAAATCTTAAGATCCGCCGAGATCCAGAGCATGCAGAGCCGCGCGTAAGATAAGAGAATCGTCACAAAGCCTGAAATTCCGAGCAAAAATCAAAAAACTCTTCCTTGCCCTTATGTATAGGTCTTGTTACAATATGCAAATTGAATCGTAACTTTACGATGCTAGAATTGTGATACGCACTAATAGAACTTAAGCGATTTACGTCGCACCGCATATATAAGGAGACCGTACTGTGAAAAACAACTCTCGTAACGGCTATAACATTTACAACGTCAGAAGCCCTCGCCGCAGGAAAAGAAATGACAGAAGAAAGCTCTTTGTCGTAACATGCCTTTTTATCTGCATGACATGTCTGATCCTCGACATCATCTTTATTGCCAAGCTCACTAAGAAAAGCAAGAAAACCGTCACTCCGGCACAGACTTCATCTGTCATCTCTTTCGAGACCGATGAATCCGGAAATGTAATCGTTCCGCCGAGTTCTGATCCGAGCACCTCTTCCGAGGCTACCGAGTCCACTACAGCGGCAAAGGTACAGACCGTTGACGCGGACACACGTGCCGCTCACCTTGCGAACCTGCAGTCGAAGGTCGCTGATTACCTCGGCAAGCAGAATGGCCGCTTCGGTGTGTACTACATCAACATGAACAACGGCGAGACAATGGCATACAAGGAAGACCAGCCGATCGTAGCTGCTTCTTCCATCAAGCTCGCATACAACACCTACCTCTACGAGAAGGCCGCTTCCGGCGAGCTCTCTCTCGATGAGAAAATGGCTTACAAGGCTACCGGATACCAGGACGGCGTCAACGGCGGCGACCTCGAGTACGGTACCGGTACGATCCAGAACGCTGCAGACGGCACGGAATACACACTCTCCGAGGTTTCCCATCTTGCAATCACCATCAGTGATAACTGCGGCAATAACATGGTCATCCGTCGTCTCGGCGGCGAGGATGCCATTAACAACAACTACCTCAAGACGATCAGCTCAGTCGTTGATTACAGAAGCAAGGTCGAGTACACCGACTACACCGGTAAGTCAGTTGCCGGACGCAGAAGAACAAGTGCGATCGACCTGGCCAAATACGCTGAGCGCCTCTACAAGAACTACAAGGGTAACGAAGAGGCTTACCAGCCCCTGATCGATGATCTCTGCCACACAGAGTATTCCTGGGGTGTTCCGGCCGGGGTTTCCGGTGACGCTACCGTCGCACACAAGGTTGGTTTCCATGGAACGGCCTGCAACGATATCGGCATCGTATTCGGCACAGAAGATTATGTACTCTGCGTTATGACCGAGAGCGGCAGTGAAAGCACTGCTCACGATATCATCGGAGAGGTCTCCAAGATGGTCTACGAGTACGTGGAGTCGAACTACAACTGATCCGAAGCGCATCGGAATTCACTTAAGAAAACAAAGAATATCTCTCCTGAGACTCAAACATGTACGCTGACGCGTAACTCGTCTCAGGAGAGATTTTTTTGCTTTTATTCAAGGGGATTTCCGATCTCTCTGAGGGCTTCTTCTGCCCATCCGATGACTTCTTCTGATGGCTCTTGTGTATCGGTTAACTCGTAGGGAAGCTTGAGTTCTTCGTACTTGAATTCGCCCATTTTGTGGAACGGCAGAAGGTCGATGCGCTCGATGCATGAATACTCGTTCAGTGAACGGAGACCCTCGATAAGTTCAGTGTTTGCGGCTCGCCATTCCTCTTCGTTTTCGAATTCCCCGCCCGCCGGATTCTTATCAATGAGCGTGATGCCCGGGACCAGAACATGGCGGATCCACACGGGTTTTCCCGCTTCCTGCCGGGCGCGGAGCAGCTGCCATGCGTGATCCGTCGTAAAACCGGTCAGTGCTTTTGCCTTATCAGGATCGAAAGACTTGATATCGAGAAGGATCAGGTCGGCTTCCAGCGCCGCCTCAAGCGCGGTGCCCTCGCAGTAGATGCCGGACGTGTCGACCGCAACGTGGATACCCTCTTCGTGGAGGGCACGGATCATGGCAAGGACGAATTCGGCCTGACGCAGAGGCTCGCCGCCGGAGATCGTGACGCCGCCGCTGGCGATATAGGTTCTGTAACGGAGGATCTTCCTGACCATCTCATCGACGGTGTATTCTTCCCCACCCTCGAAGCGCCAGGTGTCGGGGTTATGGCAGAACTTGCACCTTAACGGGCAGCCCTGCAGGAACAGCACGAAGCGGAGACCCGGGCCATCCACCGCGCCCAGCGTCTCGATCGAGTGCACATAACCTTTGACTGTTTCAGACATTTTCGAAAACGATTAGAACTTCGAGTGAACAGTTCTTCTTACAACTTCCAGCTGCTGCTCGTGGGTCAGTGTCGTGAAGTTAACAGCATAACCGGAGACACGGATCGTGAGCTGCGGGTACTTCTCCGGGTGATCCATCGCATCGAGCAAGGTCTTTCTGAGAATAACGTTGACATTGATGTGGTGGCCGCCATCGGTAAAATATCCGTCGAGGAGGTTGTAGAGGTTGGTCTTCTGCTCTTCTTCCGTCTTGCCGAGTGTCGAAGGCAGGATGGAGAATGTGTAGGAGATACCGTCCTCGCTGTAGTCGTACTGGAGGTTCGCAACGGATCTCATGGAAGCAACTGCACCGGATCTGTCACGGCCGTGCATCGGGTTGGCACCTGGAGCGAAAGGCTCGCCGGCTTTACGTCCATCCGGTGTGGAACCGGTCTTCTTACCATATACGACGTTTGATGTGATCGTGAGGATCGACTGTGTCGGGCGGGCATTTCTGTAGCACTTGTGCTTAGAAAGATGCTTCATGAACTTTCTTACGATCTCTGCGGCGATACGGTCGACCTTCGGGTTGTCGTTACCGTACTGCGGATAGTCGCCGGTGATCTCGAAGTCGACTGCCAGCCCCATCTCGTTACGGATCGGCTTGACCTTCGCGTACTTGATCGCGGAGAGGCTGTCGGCGATAACGGAAAGACCGGACAGGCCGCAGGCCATGGTTCTATCGATCTTCTCATCGTGCAGCGCCATCTCGAGACGCTCGTAGCAGTACTTGTCATGCATGTAGTGAATGACATTCAGTGTGTTGATATAAAGCTTAGAAAGCCATGCGCAGGTCTCGTCGAAACGCGCCATGACCTCATCGTAATCGAGATATTCGGAAGTGATCGGATTTCTTACAGGGCCGACCTGATCGCCGGTCTTCTCATCACGACCGCCGTTGATCGAGTACAGCAGTGCTTTTGCCAGATTAGCGCGGGCACCGAAGAACTGCATCTGCTTGCCGACACGCATCGCGGAAACGCAGCATGCGATCGCGTAGTCGTCACCGAACTTTTCTCTCATCAGCTCATCGCTCTCATACTGGATGGAGGAAGTATTGATGGAGATCTTCGCGCAGTACTTCTTGAAGTTCTCCGGGAGGTTCGGGCTCCACAGGATCGTCATGTTCGGCTCCGGTGCGGATCCGATGTTCTCGAGAGTATGCAGGAAACGGTAGCTCATCTTCGTGACCATGTGACGGCCATCGAGGCCGATACCGCCGATGGACTCGGTGATCCATGTCGGGTCGCCGGAGAAGAGCTCGTCATATGCCGGGGTTCTGAGGAAGCGGACGATACGGAGCTTCATGATGAAGTGGTCAACGACCTCCTGGATCTCGGACTCGGTCATGGTGCCGTTCTTCAGTTCTTCTTCCGCGTAGATATCGAGGAAGGTAGAGACACGGCCGAGAGACATCGCCGCACCGTTCTGCTCCTTAACAACGCCGAGGTAGCCGAAGTACAGCCACTGTACGGCCTCGGTGAAGTTTCTGGCGGCACGGGAGATGTCAAAGCCGTAGCTCTGCGCCATCTTCGTAAGTTCGTAAAGGCTCTTGACCTGCTCGGAGATCTCTTCTCTCTGCTGGATCGTCTCAACGTCCATAACATCCGGCAGGATCTGGTCCTTCGCCTTTCTCTTCTGGGCGATCAGGAACGCGGTACCGTAAAGCGGGATACGGCGGTAGTCGCCGATGATACGTCCGCGGCCGTAAGCGTCCGGAAGACCGGTCAGGATACCGCAGTGACGTGCGCGCTGCATCTCCGGTGTGTAAGCGTCGAAAACGCCGTCGTTATGGGTCTTTCTATATTGGAAGACACGCTCGACCTCCGGATCCATCTCTCTAGCGTAAGCATCGAGAGAAGACCTGACCATGCGGATACCGCCGAACGGCATGATGGCGCGCTTCAGCGGAGCATCGGTCTGAAGGCCGACGATCTTTTCTTTGTCTTTGTCGATATATCCCGGGGCGTGGGAAGTAATGGTAGATATAGTGTGCTCGTCGATGTCAAGGACGCCGCCGTTCGCCTTTTCCTGCTTGCGGAGCTCCAGGATCTTATTCCACAGATCTGTGGTTGCGGAAGTAGGTCCCGCCAGAAACGACTCGTCTCCATCGTACGGGGTATAGTTCTTGTTGATAAAGTCGCGGACACAGATGTCCTCCGACCATTTTCCAGGTACAAACATTGCAATAATCCTCCCTATCGGACATTTTCTGCGGAGCACCCTTAGTCGGGCCCTCTCCCGAATCATTCATCTAAAAAAGCCTTGCATAAAAACCAAAGACCCCGTCGATTTCTCTTCCGCTCCAAAAGCACCGGTCCTCATTCGTCAGGTGCCACCCCGACATGATCTGCGATACCCGGCAGGTGCCACCCCGCCACGCAGCCTGATTTCCAAGGGACAGGAGCCACCCCGTCCACAGGCGCTTCCGGAAAAGAAAATACTCTTTCCGGAGAAATGATTTTCATTACGGCTACATCATAACGCAAGGACGGGTCGATGTCACCCGTTTGAAAGAATATTTTTTGTACAAATTCCTTTATGTTCTAAAGGGCGGCATTGGTCGTTTTCCCCTCGCTGGATTTTTGGTGACAATCCTCTCACGCAGGCAGATGGAAAATAGTCAATAATTATTGTGGAAATGAAGTGCAACCCGGAACTCTTTGGAGGGCTATTTATGAATAAAAAGATCCGAAAACTGCTCGCCGTTACTCTTGCAGGCAGCATGGTACTGTCTCTGGCTTCCTGTCGGAAACACAAAACCGTTGAGAATAAAATCGAAACCCAGACCTCGGAAACAGCTGATTCAGATGATAATACAGCCGCGGCATCCGACGCCGATAAAAATGCACCGAAAACTCTGACCAGGAATCCGACCCGGATCATCAAGGACGATGAGATTTTCTATGAGTCGGAAAGCACGGAACTGAAGCTGGAACCGATTCCGGATGTGGAGCTGGCCACGAAGAAATTCACCACCTCCGCGATCGCCGGCGACCGGATCCTGGTAGACGTAGAAGTAACTCTGAAAGATGAATCGCAGGCAAAGACGTTATTGGCAAATGGCTACCAGAACTTGAATGATTACGAGTATCACAGTCTTCAGCTTTTCGACCTGACCGGCAAGAATCTCGCCACGATCCCCCTGGACGAAGACTGTGAATTCGCGAGTGCTTTTGCCATGGAAAACGGCGATATCTTCGTCACCGTATTCAAGACCGACATGGGCGAATGCAAATCCTTTCCGGCATTCTTTGTGATCTCCCCTTCCGGCGAGAAACTGCGGGATCTGAAATATGACGTCGGTAAAAACCTCTTCGGTTCGCATACCTATCTGATGGATAACGGCAATCTCTTTATCGCAGCCGAAGGAGAACTCTACCTCTTCGATGCCCAGGGCAAGCTGATCAAGAAGAACGAAGAACAGACCCTCGCGCCCTTCATGAACTACTCCGACGGCAAATGGCTCGTCGCGCACTACGCGCTTCCCTCCAGCGACATCGGGGGCTATCAGGAAGTTGATATAAACACAGGAGAACTCACGGAGAAGTATAAGGTGGACAAAAATCTCAGTATCGCGCTCACCGGTAATTCGGACTGCTTCATCTTCTCGGATGCGGGCATAGAGCAGTACAGCATCATACAGAGCACGACCACGCCGATTGTTTCCTATGCGAACTCCAACCTGAACTGTGCATTTCTTACGAACTGCCAGATGCAGGCCGATGGCTCCATGCTCGCTCTGAACGCGGAGCCGGACAAGGATAACGGCAGATGGAACACAGACTGCTATTGCTATTACGCCAACACGATGTCGATCGAAAAGCTCACCCGCGCAGATAAGAATCCTCATGCCGGAAAAGAACTGCTGAAGATCTGTACGTACGATATTTCTGATCCGTATTTCACCGACATGGTCTATAAGTATAATGCCGATCCGGAGAATCACGCGTACATCGAGCTCACCTCCGTGCTCGACGATGATTTTTCCTACTTCCGTATACATGATGAAGAGCATATCGAGTCCCTGAGCAGCACATATGAATATCTGACCGAAAAGATGTATAAGGGAGAAGGACCGGATATGGTCGTTGGTTTCTCCGGTCTTTCCGAGCTCAATACCGATGCGCTGCTTTACGACCTGAAGCCGTATCTGGAGGCGGATACCACCATCAAGAAAGAGGACTACTTCTATAACCTCTTCAGTGCTTTTGAACAAAACGGAAAGCTCTACAGTTTTCCTCTGACCTTCTCTCTTCTCGGCATGTACGCCAACAGCGAGATATCAGATGTCAGCGAAAAATGGACGTTTGATGAACTGAGCACGATCCAGAGCAAACTGTCGTCCCCGAAGAGAATAATGCCCTCATATGCAAGCACGATTATCTTCACGATTTTCATGTCGTCGTCTTCTTCAGACTTCATAAATAACGAGACCGGCGAAGTGAATTTCGATAATGATGATTTCAAAGCACTGCTTCAAGCAGCGAAGAAATGCGGAGTTGCAGAGCCGGAGTACAATGATGGCTTTGACAATTTCTATGGTGAAATAATGGACCCGCAAACGCAGTATTATCGAGGATATCTATTTTCGCACGAAGCCTACATGTCCACGCTCGAAGATTACGCCATAGTAAGAGAAACATACATGAACGACAATGATAAACTGATCTCCTACCCTTCCGTCAAGGGAAAGAGCCTGACTGCCCTGGGAGGTCTGACAGTATCTGTCACCAAGTGCGCCTCCAATCCGGATCTGGCGTGGGAATTCATCCGCTTCTGCCTCAACGAGGAAGCCCAGGAATACCTGAGTGCCGGCATGGGCAAGATGCCGGTCAGCCGAAGTGCTTTTGACGCGGTATGCAAGATACAGATCGATCAAAACGCGGCGTTGAATGAGGAATTCGAGAACGATCCTGATTATCACGGACCCTTCCCGATTCTGATCGACGATGGAAGAAGAGAGGAACTGGCCAAATTGATTGATTCCGTGGACAACTCCTATTATCAGGACTGCGGGATCATGATGGCCATATATATCTTAGCCGAGGGATACTTCAAGGATCTGGATACTCTCGACAATACCTGCATTCACATGCAGAAGGTAGCTTCCGATATCATGGATAAACGCAAGTAACAAAAAGCGCCGTCCGGAATGGGCGGCGTTTTTCATCTTGTGTGGCTAAAACCGGGCGCGGCTGGAACCGGGTGCCGCGGCGCTTACAGGGATCACTTATAGTCAGTGACGTCGAACTTCCTGTCTTTGAAGTAGTAATCGCGGTCTTCTTCCGTGATCTCTCTTACGACGTGGCAGGGATTGCCGAATGCGAGCATGTTGTCGGGGATATCTTTCGTGACAACGGAGCCTGCGCCGATAACGACGTTGTTTCCGATCGTAACGCCCGGCATAACGCAGACATTGCCGCCGATCCAGACGTTGTCTCCGATCGTGATGTCGATGCCGTACTCATAGCCGGAGTTTCTTGTCTCCGGGTGAAGCGGATGCCCGGCGGTGCAGAGCATAACGTTCGGGCCGCACATGAAGTTATCGCCGACCTTGACCTTGCCGACATCAAGAATTACGAAGTTATAGTTCGCGAAGAAGTTCGTGCCGACCTCGATGTTATAACCGTAGTCGCAGAAGAAAGGAGACTCGATGCAGAGGAAGCCTTCCTTCGTCTTTCCCAGGATCTCGCGGAGAAGTTTCTCTCTTTCCTCCGGCTGGTCCGGTGCGAGATTATTGTACTTAAAAACCTTCGTCTTATTCGCCATGCGATCTTCCGAAAGTCCGTCCAGCCAGGACTTATACGGCAGATTCGCCAGCATGCGTTCCTTATGATTCATAATGCCATCCTCCTCATAGAAACATTTTCTTTCGGGAGGATAAGTTTGTCAAATCGCACAACACCTTTTCTGTGGAATTGACAAATCGGTGGTGGTATCTTATAGATGACGAAAATTGTTCCGCCGGCAATGTGGCCGGTGCTTTTCAAAAAGGATCACAACGCCGCATTCCGAGTGCTTTTCGGGTCGAACACGACGCCGGCAGAAGTAGCCCACGAAAGCGGCGCGATTATAAGGAGACATGAATATGTGTATGCGTAAAACGAAAATAATCTGTACTCTGGGTCCGGCCGCGGATTCCGATGAGGTCGTTCGTGAGCTGATGCTCGCGGGCATGAACGTCGCGCGACTGAACTTTTCGCACGGTTCCTACGAGGAGCACCAGCAGCGTATCGACCGCGTAAAGCGTATCCGCGAGGAGCTCGATCTGCCGGTCGCACTTCTGCTCGACACCAAGGGTCCGGAGATCAGAACCGGTGAATTTGAGGGCGGAAAGACCAATTTCATCGAGGGTTCAGAGGTCGTCATCCGTCAGAAGGATGTCATCGGTACCGACAAGGAATTCTCCGTTTCGTACAAAGAGCTCGCAGGCGATGTGAAAGAGGGTTCCAGGATCCTCATCGATGACGGTCTCATCGAGCTGATCGTTAACCGCATCGAGGGCGGCGATATCTACTGCACAGTCAGCAACGGCGGCCCGGTTTCTACCAAGAAGAGCGTCAACGTCCCGGACGCGGAGCTCTGCCTGCCGGCCCTGACCGCGAAAGATAAGGAAGATATCCTTTTCGCCGTCAAGAACGAATTCGACTTCATCGCCGCGTCCTTTGTCCGTAAGGCCAAGGACGTCCAGGAGATCCGCCACATTCTCGAGAAGAACGGCGATCACGGCATCAACATCATCGCAAAGATCGAAAACAACGAAGGTATCCTGAATTTTGACGAGATTCTCCGCGTAAGTAACGGTATCATGGTTGCCCGTGGTGACCTCGGCGTTGAGATCCCGGCCGCTAACGTGCCGATCGTCCAGAAGAGATGCATCCAGCAGTGCCACACCGCCGGCAAGATCTCCATCACAGCGACACAGATGCTCGACTCCATGATCAGAAATCCGCGTCCGACGCGTGCTGAGGTTTCCGACGTCGCAAACGCTATCTACGACGGCACTTCCGCTGTTATGTTAAGTGGTGAGACTGCAAACGGCAAGTATCCGGTCGAGGCTCTGAAGATGATGGTTCAGATCGCCGAGCAGACCGAGGCTTCGATCGATTACTGGTATCAGTTCAGCAAGGCGAAGCCGAACATGATGCCTTCTGTCGCAAACGCTATTTCGCACGCATGCTGTACCACCGCGATGGACCTCAATGCGAAGGCGATCGTTACCGTAACCCACGGTGGACGTACAGCCCGCCAGATCTCCCGTTTCCGTCCGGCCAGCCCGATCGTTGCAGGCACACTCTTCCCAAGAGTACAGCGCCAGCTGAACCTTTCCTGGGGCGTCTTCCCGATCCTTGTTCCGGAAGTTGCTTCTACTGACCAACTCTTCGAGGTCGGCATGCAGGCCGCCCAGAAGTGTGATTTCTTAAGCGACGGCGATCTCGTCGTTATGACCGGTGGTACTCCGGTCGGCATGAGCGGCACGACCAACACCATCCGTGTCCAGGCCCTCGGCAAGTCCATCGTTCACGGCAACGGCCAGCCTACCTCTGACGAGCAGGGCTCTCAGGTCACCGGCACTGTTTACATCGTTAAGGATCCGGAGCACCTCGAGGCGCAGCCGCCGCTCTCTGAGGACGACAGCATCATCCTCGTAGCTCCGTACACCAATAACAAGATGATGCCGTTTATTAAGCATGCAAAAGCACTGATCGTCGAGGATGACGACTCCGCTTCTCATGCCGCGACCGTTGCGATGGCGCTGGATATCCCGGCCATCCTGTCGTGCGAGAACTGCACCAAGCTCCTGAAGGACGGCGCGACGATATCCGTCGACGCCAAGAGAGGATCCGTGTCCTGATCCTTCCTTTACCTTCACCCTGCCGGGCGCCGGTGCTTTTCGGGCAGGAGTAAAACAACAAATCGAAGGAAATGGGATCAAACGGCATGTTTGGTCCCATTTTCATTGGAGATCGAGGATTCTCTTGGCTGTTTTGCAAGGTTTGATCAAGGGAAATCTCTAAAACGTCCTTTTCACGTGTCGATTTCAACACGTCTTTTCAAGGGTTTTGTGAATTATTGCGATTTCCCTCGAGGAATTTTCCTTGTTCTTTCAAGGGTTTTCTCGTTTATTGCAAATTCCCGTGTAATTTATTTCGCATTTCATCAAGGGTTTTCTCTAAAAATACGATTTCCCTTGATTACACGATCAAAAAGCGACATGTGAAACTCGGTTTTTCCTCTTTTTCCTCGGTAGCGCTCCCGAAAACCGACACGTGAAACTTCGGTTTCTTCATTTCCCCGTGAAAAGAACTTCGCTTCCACGTGAAAAGCACTCTCCCCGCGGCCGAGCGCAAGCCTGCCCGCCCGCAGCTCACATCTGCGACACATACAGCTTGTAGTAGTCGCCTTTCTTCGCCATGAGCTCGTCGTGGGTGCCGCACTCGGTGATGCCGCCCTGGTCGATGTACATGATCTGGTCGCAGTTCTTGATCGTCGACAGGCGGTGCGCAATGATGAAGGATGTCCTGCCCTGGAGCATCGCATCGAGGCCCTTCTGAAGTGCTTTTTCCGTCTGGACATCGATACTCGAAGTCGCCTCGTCGAGAACGAGCAGCGCCGGATCGGACAGCAGGGTACGAGCGAAAGAGATCAGCTGCTTCTGGCCCTGCGAAAGCGAGGAGCCGCGCTCCTTGACCTCGGTCTGATAGCCGCCCGGCATCTTACTGATAAACGCATCGGCGCAGACCGCACGGCTGGCCGTGACGATCTCGTCCGAAGTCGCGTCGAGCTTGCCGTAGCGGATGTTATCCTCCACCGTGCCGCTGAAAATGAAGCTGTCCTGCAGCATGATGCCCATCTGCGAGCGCAGGGACTTGAGCGTGACATCCGAGATGTCCTGCCCGTCGATCAGGATCTTGCCCGAATCGAGCTCGTAGAAACGCGAAATCAGGCTGACAATAGTGCTTTTACCGGCGCCGGTCGGGCCGACGAGCGCGATCGAACTTCCCGGTGCGACCTTAAACGACACGTTGTGCAGCACTTCTTTTCCCTCTTCGTACGAGAACGAAACGTCGCGGAACTCGACCTCGCCCTTGATTTCGGGCATCTCGGTCGCGCCGTCTTTATCCTTCACGCCCACGGGCTCGTCGATCGTCTCGAAGATTCGCTCGAGATAGGCCATGTTGTTGATGAAGTTGTTGAAGATGTTGCCGAGGTTCATGATCGGCTGCCAGAAGCGCGCGGCGTAGCTCGAGACCGCGACGATGGCACCAAGCGTCTCCTGTCCCTGCGCGAAAAGCACCAGTCCGACGATGAAGATCGCGCCTCTTACGAATACCGAGATCGTGTCGATTCCCGGCCACACGAGGTTGGTGTATCGGAGAGCTCCCATCCAGGTCGTTCTGCAGTCATCCGAGAGGTTCTCAAAGATCTCGGCGTTCTCCTCCTCGCGGGCAAAGATCTGCGTGATCTTCGCGCCGACGATGTTCTCCTGCAGATAAGCGTTCAGGTTCGAGTTCTTGTTTGACACGAGCTGCCAGGCCTTGCGCTGCTTGTTCTTGACCCAGAACATGAAGACCGCGAGGACCGGCACGCCGATGAGAACGACGAGCGAAAGCTTGATGTCGGTCGTGAGCATGAAGGCGACGATGAAGATCAGGTTGATGATCTCCAGGATCGCGTTGATCAGACCGTTGCTGAGCATGTCGCAGACGGAGTTGACGTAGTTAACGACGCGGATCAGGATCTTGCCGTGCGGACGGTCGTCGTAGTACTGGAACGGGAGCTCCTGCAGATGCGCGAAAAGGTCCTTTCTTATGTCATACACGATGTCCTGCGACATGCGTTCCATGATGTGGGAGCGGATCGTGTAAAAAACGATGCTTACGGCGTATGCGATGATCAGGAGAAGGATCAGAAAATGCAGGCGGTCCTTATCCTTGGCCGGGATGACGACGTCGAGTGCTTCTTTCGTGATCTTCGGGGCGCACAGAGCCGCCATCGCACCGAGAGCTGAAAGGATCAGGGCGATGGTCATCTTCGCGGAGTATTTCCGGATGTAGACCCAGGCGCGCTTAAGGTGCTTCAGGGAGAAAGGCTCTTCGAGAGTCTCGTCGACACGGTAGGTGTTGCGCTTTTTTACATTCTTCGCATTTGTGTCCGCCATCAGATCACCTCCATTCCCGTCTGCAGTCTCACGAGCTCGGCGTAGTAGCCGTTCTTCGCGATGAGTTCTTCGTGTGTGCCGCTCTCGGAGATCCTGCCGTCCTGAAGGATGAGGATCTTGTCGGCGGTTTTCGTAGTAGAAATACGCTGCGCGATAATGATCTTCGTGCAGTCAAAATCCAGTTCCGCAAGGTGCTCCTGGATGAGTTTTTCCGTCTCCATATCAACGGCGGATGTAGTGTCGTCGAGGATCAGGATCGAGGGACGGACCGCCAGGGCACGCGCCAGCGAGATACGCTGCTTCTGCCCTCCCGAAAGGCCGACGCCGCGCTCACCGATGATGGTGTCATAGCCGTCCGGCATCTTCGAGATGAATTCATCCGCAACCGAATACTTCGCGAACTTCACGACGTTCTCTTTCGTGATATTCGTATCACCGTACGCGATATTTCCATCAATCGTATCAGAGTAAAGAAGGACATCCTGCGTCGCCATACCGATGCTGGTACGAAGCTGCTTGAGCTTAAGTTTACTGACGTTAAGACCATCGACGAGAACTTCACCGGAAGTCGGCTCGTAAAAGCGCGGGATCAGCTGGATCAGGGATGTCTTGCCGCAGCCGGTCTCGCCCATGATGGCGATCGTCTCGCCGGGGTTCGCGACGAAGCTGATGTCTGTCAGCACAGGAAGATCGGAATCCTCGTAGCTGAAGCTGACATTTTTAAACTCGACCTTTCCTTCGAAGCGGTCGGGATGATCGATCGCATCCTCCGGATCCTTGATCGCCGGCTCGCTGTAGTAGATCTCCATGATCTTATCGGCGGCCGCGGAGAAGCGCTGGAATTCATTCAAGATGTTTCCGAGAAGACGCATCGGGTTCGCGATCGCCCACATGAGGCCGGAGAATCCGACAAACTCACCCATCGTCATTTCGTCCTTCATGAGAAGGGTGCCGCCCACCCACAAAAGCACGACCGGAAGGAGGTTCGCGCAGGTCTCGACGAACGGGAAAAACTTGACCCACACAAGGCGTGTTTTCTTATTCGTATCTCTGTATTCCCGATTGATCTTATCGAACTTTTCGATCTCGTAGTCCTCTCTCGAAAACGCCTTTACGACGCGGTTACCGGAAATGTTCTCCTGCGCCGCGGTGTTCATTTGCGAGTGCTTTTCGCGCAGAAGCTGATGCATCGGGGCAACCTTCTTGCGGAACGTAAAAACGATGATGAAGATGACCGGTGCGAGCGCGAGAATGTAGAGTGCCATCTTGACGTTCATGGAGAAGAAATAAATCGACACGGCGGTGAAGAGCGCGAAACACTCGATGATCATGCGGATGACCCACGCGATGTTGTGGCGGACGGCGTCAAGGTCGCCCGTCAGGCGCGTCATGAGGTCGCCCGTTCTGTACTCGTTGTAAAAGTGCATGTCCTGGCGCTCGATCTTCTCGAAAAGCTTGTTGCGGATGCGGTAGAGGGCGCGCTGCGAGACGTGCTCGTAGGCCATGCAGTCGAGGTACACGATGATGGCTCTAAAGATCGTGATGCCGATCATCGCGCTGATCAGGGAATAGAATCCGCTCTTGTCATTTGTGTAGGCGCTCGCGGCATTCTCGCCGGTCAGATAGCGGTCAACGATCTGCTGTGAAAAGTACGGCACCGTGAGCTGAAGTACGTTATAGAAGACCGTCGCAAGCATCGCCACGATCAGGAGCCATCGGAGGCCTTCGATATTGTCCCAGATCCACTGGAGTTTCGTGCGCGGGAAGCGTTTCTTTTTCATAGATCAACCTGCCTGTGTAAACTTAGTATTTTCACGTGTTTCCGGTAGAATCGGGTACCAAAACGCGGTAGTCGGCGGGCATCATGGGGACGATCCCCGCCGTAGTGATCGCGCGGGTTGCGCGCCGTGGCCTCTATGGGGTGCAGTGCCACGGGCGGCTTCGGACGATTTTCTGCTGGATTAATGGTTGTATAAGAAACAAGTGGGACCGCGCTAGATGGGGGTGCACGCGGCTCAGAAAATCGTCTTTTTCATTCTATCCTTGATGATTGCGAAAATGTGCCATGATTTTGCCTTTTTCTTTTCCGTTTTTGCCCGAAAAGCACTTGTCCCTGTTTCCGCTTCTGCGCGATGACCGCCTGCTCTTCTCTGCTCTTCTGCCCGAAAATCACCTGTTCTTCTGACTCACCCATCCTGATGTCACGAGTATAGCATCGCACCTGGGCGTCTGTAATGGTATCAGTAATATAATCCGGCGTTCGTCAGGAGTCGGAAACATAGATGGAAAACAATGTATTTTTTTCGGGATTATTTCTTTGACAATCTAAGTTTTTTGCCATGTTCAGAGCCTCAAAAAGCGCTGATTTTTGCGTTCTTCGGGACTTTGTGATAAAATACGGATAACTATTGTCATGCATAAGGAGCGGGGAATGAAGATTTTCAAATCTTCGGAAAAGAAAACTCATCGTAACGGCAACCGTATATCCTGCGGGATCGGTACCGCTATCGTTATCCTGCTCGCTTTTTCCTGCGTCGTCGGCGCCGACTCTTTCCTTACGGAGAATTCGGGTACCGAGGGCGAATACTATGACATGGTGACCCCGGATTACTACAGCGCGACGGAGAACCAGACCGGCAGCACGGCCGCGAGTCAGGATGAGACCGGAGACATCGCTGAGACCAAGACGGATGTCACCTCTGAGGTTATTGACGAGACGTCAATTCCGGACGCTTCTATGATCCCGGATTCTTCCGAGACTGAACCGATGGAGCCAACGGAAATGACTACTCCGCCGTCCGATACAGATGAGACACAGGAGACAGGCAATATCTCCATTGCCGCTCCGACCATTCCTGACCTTCCGACCGCGACACCGAAGCCGACGCGCGCGCCGACTCCGACCGCAACTCCGATGCCGACCCCGACACCGAAGCCGGAGTGGACAGAGAAGCCTTACAGCGACACTGTTTACGCGACCGGCGAAGTTAACGTCCGTAAGGGTCCGGGTACAGAGTTTGAGATCACGAAGACCCTGAAGCTCGGCGATCCGATCGAGGTCGTCGCGAAGACCAGCAACGAGTGGTTCAAGACTGTTAAGGGCACTTACGTTAAGTGCTCCCTCTGCTCGGCCTATAAGCCGGTAACGCCGACTCCTAAGCCGACAAAAGCACCGACACCGAAGCCGAAGGCGACTCCTACGCCGAAGCCGAAAGCCGGTTCCGCTACACCTACCCCGAAGCCGAAGGCCACGCCTACACCTACTCCGAAGCCCTCTAACGGCGGCGGCAGCAAGGATGGCATGACGCTCATCGGTTCCGACTTTAAGATCACCTTCTACGGTCCGGACTGGGCAGGTCCGGGTACCGACAACCGTCAGACCGCGACCAGGACGACCTGCGTCGAGGGCAGAACGGTCGCAGCCGACTGGGGCATTCTCCCGGCCGGAACGAAGATCTACATCGAGAACGACCCGCTCGGTGGCGACGGCTACTATACCGTTGAAGACAGGGGTTCCGGCGTCAATGGTCACCACATTGACATTTTCGCCGAAAACGGTGAACATATGAATTCCAAGTACGGCTATAAGGTTTACATCGTAAACTGATAAAAATACAATCAGAGCCCCGGGGAGCGCCTGATCGCAGGGTTATCCGGGGACGGAACAAGAGGTATAAATGACACAATCCAACAATCGAAACGGTTCCTCACGGAACACGTCCGACGGCGCGAAATATGGAAACGCCGTCCGGCTTCCGTCTGCGTCCGCATCTTCCCGCAAGAGCAATTCTTCCAAGGGAAAGAGCGCGCCGGCAAAGAAGTCTTCTACTCCATCCGCATCTGCAAAAGCACCTTCCCGCCGGGCTCCTGCCAAGAAGCTTTCGAGCAAGCTTTCGGGCAAGCCTTCCGGCAAATCCGGCAAGAAGAACAGCATCTTCTCATCCGTTCCGGATGACGTAATGGCGCAGATCAACAATACCTTCATGCAGACTGTAAAGGACGCGGAGAAGGCCTTCGCGAGCAAGAAGGAGACGCACAAGCTCAAGGTCATCCCGTTGGGCGGCATGCAGGAGATCGGCAAGAACATGACGCTCTTCGAGTACGGCAACGACATCATCATCGTCGATGTCGGCGTCGCTTTCCCGGAAGAGAGCATGCTCGGCGTTGACGCCGTGATCCAGGACTACACCTACGTTCTTCAGAACAAGGACCGCGTCCGCGGCATCTTCCTGACGCATGGACACGAGGACCATATCGGCGCGCTGCCGTACCTGATGCGCGAGCTGAAGTGCCCGCTCTACGGCGGTAAGCTCACCATCGAGCTCTGCCGTCACAAGCTCATGGAAGCAGGCGTCGGCACCCGCGGCATCGAGCTCGTTTACTGCGCCGCCGGAGACACCATCAAGGCCGGCAGTGCTTTTGCCGTAGAATTCATCAGAGTGAACCACAGTATCGCGGACGCGTTCGCCTTCGCGATCCGGACCCCGATCGGCAACATCATCCACACGGGTGACTTTAAGATCGACTTTACGCCGATCAACGGAGATCCGATCGACCTCGGACGCTTCGCCGAGTACGGACGCCAGGGAGTCCTTCTCATGCTCGCCGAGAGCACGAACGTCGAGATCCCGGGCTCTTCCCCGTCCGAAAAGCACGTGGGCGAGTCGTTCCAGAGAATCTTCCAGAACACGAGCGGACGTATCATCATCGCGACGTTCAGCTCGCACGTGCACCGCATGCAGCAGATCTTCACCGCGGCCGAGATGTATAACCGCAAGGTCGCGCTCATCGGAAGATCCATGCTCAACACCTTCTCCGTCGCAAATTCACTGGGCTACATCACGATGAACCCCAGCACCCTGATCGATATCAACGACATCAATAAATACGAGCCCGAAGAGGTCGTTATCCTGACCACCGGTTCACAGGCCGAGCCGATGTCCGCACTGTCGCGTATGGCTTTTGCCTCGCACCGCGTTGTCGACATTCACGAGGGCGATACGGTCATTCTCTCCGCGCACCCGATCCCGGGTAACGAGAAGCCGATCTACCGTGTCATCAACGAGCTTTTCAGACGTGGCGCGCACGTCATCTACGAGTCTCTCGCAGACGTTCACGTTTCCGGCCACGCCTACCTCGACGAGCTCACACTCATCCACACACTGGTCAAGCCGAAGTTCTTCGCACCGTGCCATGGTGAGTACCGCATGCTCTTCCGCCACGCCGAACTCGCGCAGCGCCTGGGCATTCCGGAGTCGCGCACGTTTATCCTGAATAATGGCGATATTCTCGAGCTGACCGCCGATTCTGCCATGATCAACGGTTATGTTCCGGCCGCACCTGTCCTCATCGATGGTGCAGGCGCAGGCGACATCGACAACCGCGTCTTCCGCGACCGCCGTGTGCTCGCAGACGACGGTGTCGTATCCGTTTCCATCGTACTTTCGAAGGTCTCAGGCAAGCTCCTGAGCCCGCCGGTACTGCAGTCTGTCGGTTTCCTTTTCGAGAGCGAAGCCGGCCCGATCCAGCACGAGTGCTCGCAGAAGCTCTACAACTATCTGCACCGCCTCGAGACATCGAAGTCCACCAAGTCCATCCGCGAGGCCGCGGAATCGCACCAGATCCGCGACGCGCTGAAGAGCATGCTCTACGAGAGCACGAAGCGCCGCCCGCTGATCCTGATCAGCGTGGTAGAGATCTAAAGAAGGCGCACATCCAGCGCCCCGGCCCAGGGCCGCAATTCAAACCGCATACAAAAAGAGGCGCCGTTTCCAGCGCCTCTTTTCTTATCGTTCAGGGATCAGTGCTTTTCGAGAAGGCACCGACGCATAGGCAACAGTGTTTTTCAGAAGGCCTCCAAACGCAAAAGCACCAGTGCTTTTCGCACCGAGGGATCAGCCGCCGTTGCCGCCACGCTTCTCTCTCTCTTTAACGAGATTGTCGTGGTTCGTCTTCTCGATCTTGTCGGTGATGAAGTAGTTTGTGCCCTTGTTGTACCACTCCGTCTTCGAGATGCGCGGCTCGTACCATGAGAACTGCCTGTAGTAGTTGTAGAGTTCCTTGTTCTCAAAGATGTAGCCGTGGCGCGCCCAGATCTCGTTGATCGCGTAACGGAGCTCCTCGTCCGTAAGCTTGCTGATCTGATCCTGCGGGATGAGCTCGGTGTCGCTGTGCGGGAACATGAAGCCATTTCTTTCCTCGTTCGGCTGATACAGCGGGAAGATGAGGGACACGTCGATGGTATCCTCCGCCTGACTGTACTTGGAAGAAGACGTGATATCGCTTCTGAGCGTGTCGAGGTCCGCAACTCCGTGTGCCGTCCAGCCATTACCGGACTGCTTTTTCTGGACCATATTCCTTTCATGCAGATGGATATTGCCGTTCGTGTAGACGCCGTAAAAGCCCTCGTACCAGTAGTATTCCTTCGCGGTCTTCGATGCTCCATAGGTCTCAGAAAGCTGCACCTGATAAACCGTGTAAACCACACTGTCTGCCGTGTCAGGGTCCGCCGGATCCTTCGCGGTCATAATGATGTAGCCGAGGAAATTGACGGTGTCCAGCTGAACACTCGTGCTTGACGGGAAATCCGCTCTGATATCCGTGTCCGACTGCCCCTGCAAGCTCCCTTGCTGCTCCCAGGTCATCTGCGCCTTCGACGTTACTGTCTGCGAAACATACTGCGTCGTAGGCGGTAATGTTTCGTCCGATCCGCCGGTCGTCAGAGACTTCTCTGTAGACTCATCCGGATCGTCGTCGTCATCGTCATCGTCTTCATCATCGTCATCGTCATCATCGTAGGGCTCTTCAATATCGTTGTCCGTGGACTTCGTCTTTTTCTTCTTAGATGAAGTCGTGGCATCGTCGTCCTTCAGTTTCGGCATGATGAAGATAAAGAACACTACCGCGGCCGCTGCCAGGAACACCAGAATCGATGCGATTACGATATAAAGAGTTTTCTTCTTTTTCGGCTTCTTCTCTGAATTCTCGCTGTTCTGATCTTCGTCCCACGCGGCTTCATTCTGCTGACGGAAATCCTGCGTGCTATAGTCCTGATACGACGGCGTGGTCCCCGCTAGATTCGAGTCCTGCTGCGCCTGCTGAATCTGCTGGCCTTGTTGCGCCTGCTGGTACTGTGCCTGGAAGTACTGTCCCTGAGGCTGCGCATACTGTCCCTGCGGATACTGTCCCTGCGGATACTGCTCCGGCGACATCATGGAAACCGTATGCTCAAAGTCCTGGATCTCCGGGTACTGCGGTTCTTGCGGATACTGTGGCTGTGGCTGAGCGTACTGTTCCTGAAAATACTGCGGCTGTGGATCTGCCTGTTGGAACTGCCCCTGCTGGTAATTCGGAACTGCATACGGATCCGGCTGCGCCTGCGGATACTGAGGCTGCTGATATGTCGGCACCGTCTGCGCGAGCTGCGGGTCCGGCTGATAGTTCTGCGCCGCGTACGGATCCTGCGGATACGTCGGATACTGGCCGCCCTGATAATTCTGTGCATACGGGTCCGGCTGCGCCTGCTGGAACTGCCCCGGCTG
>JAILHZ010000174.1 GCA_024695545.1 Clostridiales bacterium | reverse complement strand
GAGTTTAGCACTGAAGAAAAGAGAGTTCCCGAAGGAACTCTCTTTTTATTTGTAAATCAACGAAGAAGTGAATCTTTTTCGACAGCGCCTTTGCTTTAGCAAACAGCGCGGAGAAAAAGCATTCACGACTTATTCCCACTCGATCGTGCCTGTCGGGATTCGGCTTGATCCCGTATGAATCGAAGACTCCGGGAAGAAACCTATATTCTTTTCTTCAGAATTAAACAAGAAATGGATAAGTGATCACGTAATTGTCATCAATGATTACTAAATTATAAACGCTGTCCGTATATACGGACAGCGTTTTTTGTACCATTTGTTTAGCAAATATGAAAGGAGAATTTGTATGGAAAACGAGATGGTTTTATTTGAAACAAAGGACAAAGAGATCAAGTTGAACGTGTCTATTGTCGATGATACTGTATGGCTTACTCAAGAACAAATGAGTTCACTTTTTGATACGGCCAGATCGACAATTGCATATCACATCAACCAGATTTTTAAAGAAGGAGAACTGAACAGGGAGACTTCTGTCGAATTTTTCGACAGAAGTACAAACACAGCTTCTCGCCCGCCACAGTACTATAACCTTGATGTTATCATCTCCGTTGGGTACAGAGTGAAATCTCAACGCGGTATTGAATTTCGCCAGTGGGCAAATTCAGTATTGAAGCAGTATATCATCAGCGGATATGCCATAAATGAGAAGAGACTTCTTGCCCTTCAGAAGACTGTGGAGATTCAGTCGAGGATGCTCGCAGATACGTTGTCTGTTGAACAGCAGGATGTACTTCGAACGGTGAGTCAATATACAGAAGCATTGTTGCTTCTTGATCAATATGATCATCATGATCTGGAAAAACCTGAGGGAACAAAGCCTTTATACAAACTCACATACAAGGACTGTCGAGACATTATCTCACGCCTGGAAACGGAATACAAATCAGATGTATTTGGTGTTGAGAAGGAAGCCGGCAAGGTGGAGGGCATTCTTGGCGCAGTTTATCAGGATGTCTTTGGTGGAGAGGTTTATCCGTCTTTGGAAGAGAAGGCGGCCAATCTTTTATATTTCATCATAAAGGATCATCCCTTTAATGATGGATGCAAACGAATTGCCGCATCGCTGTTTTTAGAGTTTCTGAATCGAAACGGCTGTTTGTTCAAGAATGGTGAAAAGACGATAAGTGATGGAACTCTGGTTGCGATTACACTCATGATAGCGGAATCTGATCCGTCAGATAAGGAAATCATGATCACACTGGTCATGAATCTGATGAATATTAGGTAACAGACAAAGACCGGCCAAGAATTCCCTCAGCCGGTCTTTATAATTCATATGCAATTGTGTGACTCCCACGCCTTACGCGGGAGTGAATCTTTTTCGACAGCGCCATCTAGTAATTGAAAAGCATTTTTAAAGGCGCCTCCGCACAAGCGTAGCGCGGAGGACCAGCGCCGAAAAAATGACTTTTCAATCATTTCCACTTAATTGCTTCTAACGGAATAATATATAGACAAATATGTCCTATTACACTAGAATTTAGATATAACAAGACAGATATGACTAGAAAATGATAGACGAGTGGTGATGAAAATGATCGAAAAGTACGCAAGACTGTGCGAACGATTGAAACAGTATCGCATCCATTATCCGCTCACACAGAGTGATCTGGCAGAGAAGTCGGGTGTGTCAGTAAGAAGCATATCCAGATTTGAAAACGGGGAAGATATCAGTTTGTCGAATTTCCTGAAACTGCTTCGAGCTATGGATCTTGACGACCGCTTGATCGACATGATTCCCGATCAAAGTAAAAGACCTTCCTATTATCTGGAGAAGGAAACTAAACGAAGAAGGGCGTCTGCAACCCGTGACAAAAATGGGAGTGCTCCATTTGTGTGGGGGGATGAGAAATGATCAATACGGCAGAACTTTTATAAGTGTTTTTGGTCTCGACAGTTCTCCTATTTGAAACGTGTGATCTTTGAACGACTTATTCCCACTCAATCGTGCCTGTCGGCCTGTCCGGAATCCTCGTATGTGCTGGCGGAAGACCTGGCGGGAAGGTGAAGCAGGAACTCCTTGGAAGAGAACTGCAGATAAAATGCTGATATCTTTCTTTTTTCTCAGGCGTACTTATAGGGAGCCCAATCGACGTATCTATCGCTTTTCTCGATCTCGTCTTCGGGATCAAACGGATTGATGTAAGACTCCACCCTCCAAAGACCCCATGGCCAATATTCGCGTATGGCAAGACGATTATGATAAGAAATCGATTGAAGCGATCTTGCTTTATTAACTTCGCGTGTGAGTATCGATTCCAGTTTGTCGATCGTCTTATAGAAGGATTTCTTTTGAAACTCTCCCACCGAAAACCTCACACGTCTCAAAGCAGAATCCACTTCAATATACACGTAGATATCCTGGCCCAGACGGCGGTCACAAGTGATCTTCTGAATGTGCAATCTGTCACAGAATTCCTTCATGTAATCATATCGCTTCTTCTGTTCCGGGTTGCGTGCCGGATCACCCTCGAATACAAGATTCCAGGCCATATCCTACCTCCAAAGTCGCGAGCCGATCACTTCACGACTTACGTCCTTACTTTGCTTTCCTTGTCTCACAATTGTATTCTTCGAATTCTATCAAGATTGTATCATGCTTGGCAGGATCATGTTGATGCGGTCCCATTTTTCTTCTTTATAGGGAAAAGCACCGGGGGCTGTATTCCGTTCACTAAAGCCTGCTTTTTCATAGCATCTTTTCGCGCGCGGATTTGCGGAAAAGACATTCAAGTGAACAGCGGCGGCTCCCGTCTTTTCAAAAGCATATTGCGCGGCAAGATGCAGCATCTCCTGCGCCGTGCCTTTCCCGCGCTGCTCGGGATCGACGACGATGAATTTCAGCATGCCTTCCATCGTTTCCTCGTTCTTTCCGTAAAGGAAGAACCCGACGATCCGTTCGTCCTCGTTTTCCGCGGCAAAAGCACTGTCGCCTTCTTCTCTCTGTCTTTTCAGAAAGTCCTCGAATTCTTTTCTTTCCATTGGAAACCCGATGCGGTTTGCACTCCACATCGCATACGTGCGTGCATCTGTGATCCAGTTTCGGATCACATCGAAATCCTTATCTATATCAAATGCTCTCAGTTTCAAAACAAAAGCTTCCTTTCACGTATAATGAACTACATTTTAACGCAAACTCCTATCCTTTTGCAGTAATTCATCTTCCGATTTCGTATCCTTGATAGGATAGAAAAGACCGGCCAAGGATTTCCTCAGCCAGTCTTTCTTCAGTCATATGCAATTGTGTGACTCCCAAGCAGGAGTAAAGTCTTTTCGACGTTGCCTCCGCAGGCGAAGCCGAGGACAGCAACAGAGAAAAGAACTTTACGACTCACTCCCACTCAATCGTTCCCGTCGATTATCTGTTCTAATGACGATTCCATTGGCCTTATCATTTATGGGAATGAGTCGGGCGATGAGACGAAAAGCTACAAAGCATTCCATTGTTATATCGATCCGTCTCACAAATATCTCATCATCTCACCAGACAAACCCGGGTTCGCTGGTCATGCCGCAGTTAACTATAATGATGTTTATGATTTCTTTCAACAGTAACTTGTTTGCCTCACTGTAGAATTGAGATCCCGATCACAAAAAAAGAAGAGGCTGCCCGGAGGACAGCCTCTTTATATGTGAGATGTTTGATAGTTTCCGATGCTTAATCACCGTATTCTTCTGCCGGATCTCTCAGCGGGATATTAAGCATAAGACAGTAGTTTCCGGCTCCGTCTATTCTCTTGGCGACAGAGTATGTCGAATAGATGGAAGACTCATTATCACCTGAATCGAACTTCTTGAGCGAAGTGCGGCCGGTCAGCCTCATCAGGGCTTCGCAGGCGGCATTATATATTTCTTCCCATCTGGCACGGTCTGAAACAACGATCGTTAATGTAACGTGGCTTCCTAATTTCAGTGTGCCATCATCATCTCGCTCGATATGAGCTCCGATAGTAGTGATCTCTCCATCCGGGTTGGGCGCAGAATCCGCATCCCAGTAATAGTAGGAATAGGCGGGACCGACATCCTGAGCGTACTCAGTATCCGGTTTTGTGATAAATCTCTCCCCATAATTATTCAAAGTGGTATCCTTCGGCGTCCTGGAGATCTCGATGATGTTTTGCATCACTTCGTCTGCGCTCTTTCCTTCGAACGAGATAAAAACGGTTCCGGAAGGATTCGTCTGGTCCAAATTACCGAAGACATTCGTTACCGTGTTATCTTCCTCGGACATTTCAGCGGTCGACTCAGTAGTGGTTTCCTCTGATTCAGAAGTCGTATTCTCCGGGACGTCCTTAATACCATTTCCGGTGACTCCTTCGATGCTTTCCGCGGCGTTATCTTCCGTTGTCATTTCCACTGCGGCATTTTTCGAAGATTCTTTTTTCTTATCTGATTTATTATTGGTGGTGATGAGGACGACGGCGACTGTCGCACCTACCGCCAGTACAGCTGCACAACTGATAATTACTTTCTTGATCATAATACCTGTTCCTTTCCTTGCTGCTTCGGAAGCGATCTTTTTTCCTGCTTCCACGGAAGCGGCCTGTATAGATGATGATGCGGACAGGCGGAGTAATGAAGCGGGCACGGGTTTGATAACGACCTGCTCGGCTTCTTTGTTGAATAGTAGTGTTAAGAAAGGCACCGGCATAGCAAAGAGCTTCGAGTTACTTTCTTCTTCATATTTCTCTACCTCCTTTTTAATCTTTTTTCTGGCATAGCTCAGACGCCACAGAACGGTTCCCTGAGGGACTCCCAGTGCTTCTGCGATCTCTTGGGTGCTCATCTCATTAAAGTAGAATAAGATGATCGTTCTTCGGACATCCTCTGACAGGGACCGATCGATAATGTCCATAATGATCCTGCGCATCTCCGCCGACTCCACGAGTGAATCTGGCAGAAAGTCTTCGGGGACGGTCTCGATGGTCTCCATGACCTCTTCGTCCACGTTTTCTGTTCTGACCGACTTCAGACGGTCCAGGCTTTTGTTGGCAGCGATCTTCTTAAGAAGCGCGATCGATTTGCTCGTATCCTCGAGATTGCCATACGATTCAATA
>JAILHZ010000156.1 GCA_024695545.1 Clostridiales bacterium | reverse complement strand
CTGAGGGTATAACCTTCTACCATACCGGTGGTTATTACCGCGAGGCCACACCTGTTCCCATTCCGAACACAGAAGTTAAGCTCGCGTGTGCCGACAATACTTGGCTGGCAACGGCCCGGGAAGATAGGTTGCCGCCGGTTTATATGAAGCTCTTGGCGCTAAACGCCAAGGGCTTCTTTTTTTGCAATCTATTTGCTACAAAAATGTTTTATTGGTAAGATGATTTGTAATGTTACATTTTTACGGGAGATGCGTTTTCTATGGAAAAGATCTTGATTGTTGACGACGAGCTTCAGATAGTTTCATCAGTTTCCGACGTATTAGGCAGCTTCGGATTTGAGACGATATCATCAACCGATGCCAAGGAAGGTTTCAGAATGGCTCAGGAGAAGAATCCGGATCTTATCATCCTCGACTGGATGATGCCCAATTATAACGGTCTCCAGTTTACAGAGGACTTAAGAAAGGCAGGAAGCGATGTTCCGATCCTTTTTCTTACGGCAAAGGGGAAGCTTACCGTATATGAGATCGAAGCCTTAAGAAGGGGCGCCGACGATTATATACCGAAGCCCTTCGATCCGACCCTGCTCGTAGAGAGGGTAAAGGTACTCCTTAAAAGGTCTTCAAGAGGGACCGGAGAGAATAAGCCCGATAATTCCAAGCATGTGTACTGTGACGGCGAGCTGGTCATCGATTACGATGCCATGCAGGTCCTGGTCAACGGCATAAGCTGCGATCTTACCTCCAACGAGTTTAAGCTTGTCCAGTATCTGGAACAGAACGCGGGCCGCGTATGCACCAGAGATGAATTGCTCTCCAAGGTTTGGAATTACGCTTTCTCAGGCGATGTAAGGACCGTTGATGTTACCGTAAGGAGAACCAGAAAGAAGATCGAACCCAATCAGCCCAATTACAAGTACATACTTACCAGACGCGGTTCAGGTTACTATTTCCCCAAGGAATTTGATTAAGGGATCTTCCCGTGATCGCTTTCATCACATCTCATCTTGCTCTGGTTACCGTCGGTGCCTGCATACTGATCTTTATGGCCCTGCTGCTGGGTTATATAGTCGGAAACAATGTGTATAACCACAAGGCTGACGAACAGGTCGATAAGGTAATAGAGAAGCTCGAATATCAGGGGATCGTAAGATCCTCCATCATAGATAATGTAAATCTCGGCGTTATTACATACGATCCGCAGGGACTTGTCTATAACAACAGGACGGTAGAGACCATGGAGGGTTTTCTTCAGGGCGCTGCTGTCCCGCCGACTATCGATGCCTTCCTCGATATGTTCGAGAAGGACAATCATCTTAAATCCGATTATCTCCTCAATATCGAGAACAAGGATTCCTCGGTCAGGGTCAATTACTGCAATGACGGCAGGATATTTGAGATAAAGATCCTTCATAAGATATATGAGGACCACAGGCTCGATATCATCATCATCGATGATATTACGCAGCTCAAGGATGACGAGAGAAGGCAGAAGGATCTGGCAGCCAATGTGTCACATGAGCTTAAGACCCCTCTTACTGTTATAAGGGCTTCAGAGCTGTTTATAAACAATATTACACCGGACAACATGCCCACCTACGAAGAGATGAAGAAGTGGGGAAGCCGCGTCATAACGAATGCCGTCAGAATGCAGGATATCGTGCAGGATTTCCTGACGCTGTCGATGTGTCAGGACAGTGTGCCGATGAGCATAGTGGATATCGGGCAGATCGTCAGCCGGGCGACAGCTTCGGTCGCGGAATATCCGGGACGCGATAAGGTGCAGATAGAGATCCCTGCCGATATGTACTATCCGCTGGTCTTCGGCAATGAGAATCTTCTCATGAGAGTGGTGATCAATCTTCTGACGAATGCGATCAAATACATATCATATGAGGGTAAGACCGTTTCCAACAGGGTGGATATCCAAGTATCAGCCATCGGAGACCGTATAGGGATCGAGGTTTCCGACAACGGAAGGGGAGTGCCCGAGAAGGATGTTGATTACCTTTTCGAGAGGTTCTTCCGCGTGGATAATTCCGGGTCCCGTGAGGCGGGCGGCTCCGGCATCGGCCTTTCCATTGTCAAAGACATAGTGGATATGCATGACGGATCCATAAACGTGAGCACGAAGCTTTATGAGGGATCTTCGTTTACCGTCATACTCCCGGTCGCGGGCGCCGTATTCGAGAGCGTGTATGAGGATGCCGTCTCAGGGATTGTGAGTGAGAAGCCGTATCTTCGGACTGCTGCGGATTTTATGGCGCTTCAGGCGGTAGAGGCCGTGCGTTCGATGGGTTACTCGGATGTTGAAGATATCGCGGATGAATTCGAGAGTGTTCCTGCGGGACAGAAGAGTCTGAGAGACGTTAAGCTTGCAGAACTGTTAAGGACTCTCGGATCTGAGCGGTATACGGATCTTGTCGACGAACTGACTTATATCGAGCCGGACATGATCGATGACGCGGAAGATATCATCGATGAAGTTTCGGAACAGGTGATGCCGGCGGAATCCGTTTCTTATGAGATTCCCGAAGAGCAGATCCAGGGTTTCCCCGCAAAACAGGAGACGGAGCCTGTCCCGGAAGGACCGGAAGAACCTGCAGTTCCTGAAGAAACGGAGGAAGAGAGGGCGGCAAGAGAAGACCGGATACGCCGCGAGGAAGCCCAGGCGATACTTACCCAGCAGATACTGCCGAGGGCCGTGCCTCAGAAGCCTGCGGCAAAGGAGGAATCAGGTCCGGCAAACGAACATCAGGACAGGAGAGAGGCCGTTACGGTTCATCCCGAACCAGCTCAGCCGAAGAAGAATACAACAAGAAAGAAGAGGAAAGGAAGTCTTTTCCTTGACTTGGATAACGGTTCTGAAGATAATAATGAGACCGAGATCAAGTCTGCCGTAAAGCAGGTCCTTGACGAATCAGAAGGTAAATAACTTGGATTCATATTCATATAAGATAACAGGCGGCAAGCCGCTTAAGGGACATATAAACATCAGCGGGAGCAAGAATGCGGTATTGGGCATCCTCGCTGCTTCTATGATGATCGACGGAACGTGCACACTGGAGAACGTTCCGGACATCTCGGATGTTCATGTAATGGTAAAGATATGCGAGTCTATCGGGGCGAAGATCGAGACTGAGCTTACTCCTGAAGGATCTGTGACCCTTCACATTGACCCGCGCGGCATCGATACATACGAGGCGACGGGACCTTCCGTTTCCAAGATCAGGGCATCTTATTATCTTCTCGGCGCACTTCTCGGCAGAGGGGGAAAGGCATCGCTGCGCATGCCCGGAGGATGTGACTTCGGACAGAGACCAATTGACCTGCATCTTAAGGCTTTCAGACAGATGGGCGCCAAAGGAGCTGATTTCAGGAATATAAACGGAGGCATCATCTCTCTGCACGCGGATCCTTTGCGCGGCGCAAGCATATTCCTTGATATCGTCAGCGTAGGCGCGACGATCAATATCATGCTCGCGGCTTCAAAAGCACAGGGCAAGACCACTATCGTTAATGCAGCTAAGGAACCGCACATCGTCGATGTGGCGAACTTCCTGAACTCTATGGGAGCGAAGATCAAGGGCGCCGGCACGGATACGATCAAGATCACCGGTGTTGACAAGCTGCCCGGAAACTTTACATATTCCATTATCCCGGACCAGATCGAGACGGGGACATATATGATAGCCGCCGCTGTTACGAACGGAGATGTTACCATTCACAATATCATCCCGACCCACATGGATCCGCTGTCGTCGAAGATGCGCGAGATGGGATACTCGATAGATGAGGGTGACGATTATCTGAGGGTCTACAGGGATCCTGAAGAACCTATATGGGGAACAAATGTCAAGACTGCCCCGTATCCCGGATTCCCGACGGATCTTCAGCCGCAGACCGTTGTCCTGCTTTGCCTGTCGGAAGGACAGAGCAAGATGGACGAGGATGTCTGGGAGAACAGATATCAGTATATTCCGGAACTTCAGCGTATGGGAGCGAATATCAGTATCTTCGACCACATCGCGCTTATCAACGGGATCGATCATTTTTCCAGCGCACAGGTAAAGGCGACCGACCTTAGGGCCGGAGCAGCTCTCGTATGTGCCGCTCTTGCCGCAGACGGAACCTCTTATATCGATGAAGCCAGAAGGATCGACCGCGGTTATGAGAAGATCGTCGATAAGTTAAGATCGCTCGGCGCCGATATCGAGATCGCGGGCAGCCTTAACCTTTACGAGGACAAAGAGGCCTGATATGGAACTGATCCCTCTCTTCTCGGGAAGTTCCGGCAATGCAACGCTGGTCAGGACTTCCGGTGCAAACATCCTTATAGATGCGGGAAAGAACTGCAAGGCCATCGTCAACGCCCTTAACGAAGCAGGCACGGATCCGTGCGATATAGATGCCGTATTGATCACGCATTCCCATACCGATCATGTAAGCGGCCTTGATGTCTTTATAAGAAAATACCCCTCGGCGCTGTATGCGACGGAAGGCACATTCCGGGGGATGGCAAGGCGTTTTACCAAACCTCACGACTCGACTCCCGATATAAGGATAACTCCCGGCGTACGCACGAAGGTCAGTGACGGGGTCTTTATCGAAGCTTTTGCGACCCCGCACGATGCAGCGGGATCTGTCTGCTATAAGATCACTGAAGCGGATCAGGCATGCGTTGTCGCTACAGACCTGGGCGTTGTGACAGATGAGCTCAAGAGTTTTCTTAAAGGCACGGATGCGGTGCTCCTCGAATCAAACTATGACAGGCATATGCTGGTCTACGGACCTTACCCCGAGGAACTCAAGATAAGGATCGCAGGAGACGGAGGCCACATCAGCAATGATGACTGCGCGGAAGTCGTGAAGTATCTCATAGACAACGGTACGAGAAGGTTTATCCTGGCTCATCTTTCCGAGCAGAACAATACGCCCGCGAAGGCTGAAAGCACTGTATGTGACTACCTTGCCTCGTTCAAGCTTAAAAGAGATTCTGATTATGAGATGATGGTAGCAAGAAGGCACGAGCCTACCGCGGGATTCTGTTTCTGACATGAAGATAGTATTGATAAGTCCCGGCAAGACCCGTGAGAAATGGCTCAACGAAGGCATCGCGGAGTATGTGAAGCGTCTGTCGCGCTACTGCAGCGTTGATATCGCGGAAGTCGAGGCAAGTCCCGATCACATACCCGTTGCCCGCGCGCTCGAAGAAGAGGGACAGCGCATGCTGTCCAGGGTGAAGCCCGGGGACAGGGTCTGGGCAATAGATCTTCACGGGAAGGAAATGACTTCCGAGCAGATATCATCCTCACTTATCTCCTCTCTCGAAAAGGGCGGCGGCAGGCTCTTCATCCTTATCGGCGGGAGCAACGGACTGTCGCCTGAAGTAACGGAACGTGCGGACTTGAGACTTTGTCTGGGAAAACACACGATGACGCACACGATGACGCGGCTCATAGTTCTGGAGCAGATATACAGGGGCTTTAAGATATATAACAACGAGAACTACCATAAGTGATGTTATAATCAACCCATGGCAAGGATAGGAATCGATCTGGGGACCACCAACAGTCTGGCGGTCGCATATAAGGATGATAAGCCCGTAAAGATATTGAACAGCTTAGGGTCTTTTATCACGCCATCCGCAGTCAGCGCGGATGATGACGGCAAGATCATCGTGGGTCAGCCCGCAAGGGACAGACTGATCTCCCATCCGGACCGCTCGGCTTCGGAATTCAAGCGCGATATGGGAACAAGAACGACTGTTGTTCTCGGAGGCAACGAATATACTCCCGAGGAACTTTCTTCTCTGATATTAAAGAAATTAAAGGCAGATGCCGAAGCTTTTTTGGGGGAACCCGTTGAAGAAGCGATCATAAGTGTCCCCGCTTATTTTGACGATAACAGCAGAAGAGCGACGAGGATTGCTGCGGAACTGTCGGGCCTTAATGTGGAGAGACTCATCAATGAGCCTTCCGCTGCGGCCCTTTCCTATCTTACGAAGAACGGTTACGAAGACGGCACCTACATGGTGATCGATTTCGGAGGGGGAACCCTTGACGTTTCCGTCGTCGATGTATTCGAGGACATTATCGAGATACTTGCCGTTGCAGGTGACAACAAGCTCGGCGGCAAGGATTTTAACGAAGCCGTAGCCAGGGATTTTTGCAAGAAGAACGATCTTGATTACGGCGCTCTGTCTTCTGTTGAGAAGGCTGTTGTTTACCGGGCTGCGGAAAGAGCGAAGATGGAGCTTTCCTCGGTTCCGATGGTCATGATGGAGATACCGCTCGAACAGCACAAATATGTACTGACCCTGACGAATAAAGAGCTTATCAGGATCTCGAAGGATATCTTCGGCAGGATAAGAGAGCCCGTCCGCAAGGCAATACACGACAGCCGCAAGAAACTTGAGGACATAGATACGGTCATCCTTGTAGGCGGCTCGTGCAGGATGCCGACAGTAAGGGAATTCATAAAGAAGATCACGGGCATAGACCCCGATACTTCGGTGGATCCCGATACCGCGATCGCCGAGGGCGCCGCGATATATGCCGCCATGAAGAATAAGGATCTCAAGGATGTCATACTGACGGATATATGCCCTTTTACTCTGGGCGTGGCGGTCAATAACGACATACTTAACGATGGATCAAAGATCATGAGCCCCATCATACCGAGGAACAACACGCTTCCTTCTTCTATCCAAAGATCCTACAGCGCGTCGCATGATAACCAGACCGGCATTACACTTGAGATCTATCAGGGCGAGAACATCCACCCTGATGAGAATCTCTTTATAGGCGAATTGAAGCTTTCCTGCCCGCCCTGCAAGAGAAACGAGAAGATATGCGACGTCAAGATGACATACGATATCAACGGGATCCTTATCGTTGATGTGACGACGACTGACGGAGCCAAAGCGACAAAAGCTTTTCGAAGCAACAGCAGCGTGCTGTCGGAAGATGAGATCGACAGGATGAGATCAAAGATGGAGGCTTCCATGCTCATCCGTCCCGAGGACGAGAAGTACAAAGCGCTTATAGCACGGGCCGAGAGAGTGTATGAGCAGTCATATGTGGAGACCAGAGGCATAATAGCGATGCACCTGATGAACTTCCGGGCGGCTCTCGAACGCCAGGACCTTATCAGGGTAAGGGAGACATATAAGGCTCTCTCGGATCTGCTCGATACTCTGGAATACTGATATGGAGATATTCCGCGATATACTGGGTATAGAGCCGACTACTGATGAGAAGAAGATCAGGAGAGCATATTCGGCGCTCATAAAGATACACAATCCCGAAGATGACGAGGAAGAGTTTAAGAAGATAAACACAGCCTACAAGACGGCGATGGAATTTGCGCGCCGTTTTGCTCATCTTGAGGTACCCGATGAACGGATAAAGATCACGGATGTGCGGGAGGACGGATCGATCAAAGTCAGATTCCTTGATGAGAACGGGCAGCCTCTGAATCTCGCTCCTTACGGTGGCATATCCGCGCCCGCAAAAGCCGGGAAAGAGAGAAAGAAAACGGAAGACACCGGCCCCGGCGCGTTTGAATTCGATGACATAGACACGACGGTTGTTAAGGATCTTTCAAAGGACGAGATCGACAGGATGGCCGGATTCATCGATATCGCCCCCGGATTCCCGGTTCCCGACAGCGGGAGGGGCAGAAAGCTCAAGGCCTTTATCGAAGAACATGAGCTCGTGAAGTACCTCGGAAGGAAGGCCGGGCCGGGCGAACTCGAACAATGCCGTGAGGATGCGCTCTATACGGCAGGGCTCATACTCCGTGAAAATGAGCTTGCGGGCGAAAAGATACTCTGGAGGTTTTTCTTCCTGTCGCCTGAAGTATGTTCCCTTTATGATGATCTTTCATTTTATATAAAACTCGAGAAGCTTATCAACGATACGGTAACGGAACCTTGGATGGCAGCCGTTATCTCAGAAGGCAGCCCAATGCGGCCAAGATCATATATCATCAGGACCCGTGACGGAAAGCAGGCACTGAAGACAGACTTCATCTCGCGTGTCCCTTTCCGCTACGCGAAGGACAAGTATCCCAGGCTCGATCAGCTCATGAGAAATGAGAATCCCGAAGAATACGGTAAGCTCTGCGGGTTCTTAAGCTCGGTCCGCGTTAATCTGTACGGGCTTTTGATGCCGTCTGTCAGGCCCTTTGCAAAGGAAGCGTCAGATGATTTTATGTTTGCCTTTAATTACATACTGACATCGCCGGACTGCAGTGACATGAGGGAGAACAGGCTGTTGTGGAAGCTGTTCTTTAAGGGGTCATTGATTAGTCCGATGACAGAGGACAAGGATGTCCGCGCCGCGCTCAACAAATATACGCTGGAGCATAATGTTAATAAGAGGATCCTTAAGCTCATCAGGAAAGAGGCTTCATTCGGTGCAAGAATGGCCGTCAAAAGAAGAAAAGATGACCGTGAGTGGTATTACCTTGTTTGACAAAGCCGTGAGGTGTCTGTATAATGCACGGGTACTTTAGCGCTTTAGTGTGCTAAAGTAAAAGGGTAGTAAACTGCCCGCGGATAAAGTAAAATAAGCGAATATCAATGAAGGGTAAACAATATGATCGACGCTAAATTTTATACGGCAGACGGCTTCACAGACACTTTGCCCGGGATCTGCGCATTTAAGAAAAAGACCGAAGGTGACCTACGCGAACTGTTCAGGCTCTACGGATATAAGGAGATAGAAACTCCCGGGATAGAATATCTCGATATCTACAGCCGGCCCGGATTTGTGAAGGAGGAGAACCTCTATAAGATGACAGATCAGAAGGGGCGCCTTCTGACGCTCAGATATGACGGCACGATACCTGCGGCCAGGTACGCGGCGGGTGTTAAGGAATTTGATTCTTTTGATCCCAAGCTCGCTCCGCTCAGGCTTTGTTATATCGAGAACATGTACCGTTTTGCCGAGTCGGGAGGAGGCAAACAGAGCGAGTTTACTCAGGCGGGTGTCGAGCTCATGGGTTCTGCCGACTTTGATGCCGATGTCGAGGTGATCGAGATCGCCATAAGATCCGCATTATCGGCAGGGATCAGGGATCTTCAGATATCGATAGGACAGGTCAGGCTGTTCGAAGGAATAGCGAATGAGGCAGGCCTTGACGAGAAGAACAGGAATATCATCAGGGAAGCCATAAGCCGCCGCGATACGGTTACGATAGAAAAGACTTGCGATATGCTGGGTCTGTCAGATGACATGAAACAGCTTCTGCTGATGCTGCCTGATGCATCCGGTACATTTGACGTGATCGAAGATCTTAAGAGCCGTGTCTCGGATCCTCGGTCGGCACGCGCTCTCGATAATCTGAAGCACATACTGACGGCGCTCGAGGAAGACGGATTCATAAAGTATGTTTCCGTTGATGCGGGACTTACGGGTGGTTCAGTGGATTATTACACAGGTGTGATCTTCAAGGGATTCACCTACGGTGTCGGATTTCCGATAATCTCCGGCGGCCGCTACGATAACACTGTTGCTGTCTTCGGCAAGGAGATGGAGTGTGTAGGCTTCTCCCTGTCACTCACACTGGTGCTGACGGCGCTTATGAGACAGGGTGTGTCCATGGAAGAGAAACCCGTTGATGCGATAATCGGATTCGAGCTGGGACAGCGCGGTAAGGCATACGCCGAAGCCGAGAGATTAAGATCGGAAGGCCTGTCCGTAATACTTGCGACTGACGGCATGACAAAGGCAGACATAGAGGCTTATGCCAAGAGCAACGGTGTCGGCAGAGCCGTCTACTTCGGTTGACAGGGGGTACTCGTAAACAATGTTGACGATAGCTTTATCAAAAGGAAGACTGGCGAACAAGGCGATAGAACTGCTCGAGAATGCGGGTTACGACTGTACAGCCGCCAAGGATGAATCAAGGAAGCTCATACTTGAAGATGAGAAAGCGGGTTTGAGATTCATCATGGCCAAGCCCGCCGATGTTCCGACTTATGTCGAATACGGCGCGGCTGACATAGGATTTGTCGGCAAGGATACCCTGCTCGAAGAGGGAAGGGACCTCTATGAGGTCGTGGACTTGAAGTACGGCAAATGCAGGCTCTGCGTCGCAGGCCCCGTAAGTCTGAAAGACGGCGGGCTTGACCTTATCCCCAACAAGAGGATAGGAACGAAGTATCCCAATATCACGAGGGCTTACTTCGAGGGCGTTAAGAAGGAGAGCGTGGAGATCATAAAGCTCAACGGTTCCATTGAACTTGCGCCTCTTATAGGACTTGCCGACTGCATCGTCGATATCGTCGAATCGGGCAGGACATTAAAGGAGAACGGGCTCGACGTCATAGAGACCGTTGCTGATATCTCGGCGAGAGTGGTCGTCAACAGGGTATCGATGAAGATGAAGTCAGACGAGATAAGACCGATGATAGAAAAGATCAAGGAACAGGTGGCTCTGGAATGAAGTGTAAATATGTAAATGGAACAAAGGAAAATCTTAAGGAAGTCTGCGGCAGGCTCGGCGCCCGCGGCAAGATGGATTTAGGCCCCGTCATAACGACGGTCCAGGGTGTCATCGATGACATAAGGGCAAGAGGTGACGAAGCCGTACTCGAATATACAAAGAAGTTCGATAAGGCCGATCTCACACCGGATACGATGGCGGTTACGGCTGATGAGATAAAGCAGGCGTATTCAAGTCTCGAGAAAGAGGATCCCGAACTTCTCCGTGTCATGAAGAAAGCTGCGGAGAACATCAGGGTATTCCACGAGCGCCAAAGGGAAGAAGGCTTCATGATGGATACAGCCGAAGGATCAAAGATCGGCGTTAAGGTCAGACCGGTATCGATCGCAGGCGTGTATGTTCCGGGAGGGACAGCGCCGCTCCCGTCGACGGTCCTCATGGATGTAATTCCCGCTTCAGTGGCAGGCGTTCCCAGGATAGTATTCTGCACTCCGCCGAGAGCCGACGGCTCGATCGCGCCGGTCATACTGGCGGCAGCGGATATCGCAGGGGCCACCGAGATCTATAAGGTCGGAGGATCTCAGGCGATCGCGGCGATGGCATACGGGACACAGACGATACCGAGAGTCGATAAGATCTGCGGCCCCGGAAACATATTCGTCAACACCGCCAAGAGGCTGGTCTACGGTCAGGTCGATATCGATATGTTCGCAGGTCCTTCGGAGGTCATCATCATTGCGGACGATACCGCTGATCCCGAATTCGTTGCGGCGGACATGCTGGCCCAGGCTGAACACGATAAGCTCGCATCGGCGATAGTCCTCGCCGTCGGCGAAGACCTTGCGCGCAAGGTATGGGAGGCTGCCGACAGAAGATCTGAGGCGGCAGTGAGGAAAGAACAGCTCCGTGGCTCTATGGAGGATTACTGTTCCGTTATCTGTGTCGATTCCGTCGAGACCGCCGTGGCGTTCTCGGAGGAACTTGCTCCCGAGCATCTCGAACTGTGCGTCAGGGATCCGGAAAAGGTATTGGAGAGCATTAACAACGCAGGCGCCGTATTCCTCGGCAACTACTCTCCCGAGCCTTTGGGCGACTACTTCGCGGGTCCCAATCACACACTCCCGACTTCGGGCACGGCGAGGTTCTTCTCGCCTCTCAACACGGGAGATTTCTATAAGAAGATGAGTGTCATTGACTATAATGAAGAGTCTTTGAAAAATGTATATAAGGATGTTGCCAAGTTCGCCGTAAGCGAGGGCCTGTACTGCCACGCAGCATCCGCGCTTGTAAGATTTGAGGAGGCGTAATGAACAAGTTTTGGAACCGCAAGATAAATGAGATCGAACCCTATGTCGCAGGTGAGCAGCCTAAGAAGGGCGAGCAGGTCATAAAGCTCAACACCAACGAGAATCCGTACCCGCCTTCTCCCATGACGCGTGTCATCTTAAGGACGTTCGATTATTCCAATCTGAGGCTTTATCCCGATACGAATGCTTCCGGCTTTGCGGAAGCGGCTGCAAAGAAGGAGGGCGTATTGCCCTCGCAGATCTTCGCGGGGAATGGATCCGATGAAGTCCTCGCGCTGTGCTTCCAGACCTTCTTCGAAAAGGAGAGCCGCACAAGTCTTCCGGTCCTGTCCCCCGAGTTCTCTTACAGCTTTTATCCGGTGTTCGAGAGATTCTATGACATAAGGTCCGAGCTCATTCCTTTGAGAGAGAACTTCAGGCTCGATCCTTCCGATTATACCGGCATCCCCAACTGCGGGATCGTGATCGCGAATCCGAACGCTCCTACTTCGCGGGCGATAAGCCTTGAAGACATCGAAGTGATACTGAAGGGCAATCCCGATTCCGTCGTCGTCATAGATGAGGCTTACGGTGATTTTACGGATCCTTACTTTACCGCGGTCTCACTGCTTCCCCGGTATCCCAATCTCGTCGTGGTCAAGACTATGTCAAAGTCTTACAGCCTTGCGGGACTCAGGGTAGGATATGCGGTCGCTTCGGAAGAGCTCATCGAGGGTTTGAAAAGGGCGAGGGATTCGTTCAATTCGTATCCTACGGACAGGCTTGCCCAGGTCCTTGCCGCGGGTGCCATCCGCGATGAAGCATATCACAGGGCATGCACGGATAAGATCATCGCGACCAGAAGATATACCACGGAGGCTCTGCGTGAACTGGGCTTTTCCGTGCCTGATTCGTCGGCTAATTTCATTTTCGCGAAGGTGCCGGAGGGAATTGACGCGGAATCGTTATACAAGAACCTGCGTGCACGGGGTATACTTGTAAGGTATTTTAAGACTGAAGGCCTGGACGACAGACTCCGTATCACAATAGGCACTCCTGAGGACATGGAAGAGTTCGTCGATGAGGTAAGGCAGGAGGTTAACAATGCCAAGAACGGCTGAGATAACAAGGAAGACCAAAGAGACAGATATTGCCGTTAAGGTCGATCTCGACGGCAAGGGGATCAGCAGGATCGATACCGGGATCGGATTCTTCGATCACATGCTGACGGCGCTTTCCAAGCATTCCGGAATCGATATGGATATTACCTGCAGGGGCGACCTTCAGGTCGATGCGCATCACAGTATCGAAGATACGGGCATAGTTCTTGGTCAGGCCGTAAATAAGGCTCTCGGTGACAAGACCGGCATCAGGCGTTACGGATCGGCAATGATCCCGATGGATGAGGCATTGGGACAGGCCGTGATCGATGTATCGGGCAGACCTTTTATCGTATTTGACTGTGCGTTCACGGGAGACATGATGGGCGCCATGGACACCCAGCTTGTCGAGGAGTTCATGAGATCGTTTGCATACAATGCAGGCATTACTCTTCACATCAGCTGCGCTTACGGAACCAATGATCACCACAAGGCAGAGGCGATGTTCAAGGCGCTCGCAAGGGCTTTGAGAGAAGCAACGGAGATCGATCCGAGATTCGAAGGAGAGGTCATCTCCACCAAAGGAACAATCTAATCAACGGAGGATATAAAAATGCTTATCAAGGATACTGATTTTATAGATAAGCCGATACTCGCGAAGGGTAAGGTAAGGAATATCTATGACCTGGGCGACAGCCTTCTTCTTATCGTTACCGACAGGATATCGGCATTCGATGTCGTATTCGACGAACTGATACCCGATAAGGGCAAGGTACTCTCATCGATATCGGCTTTCTGGTTTGATTACACGAAGGACATAATCCCGAACCACGTGATCACTACGGACGTATCGAAGTATCCTCAGGGATTTGATCAGTACAAAGAGCAGCTCGAGGGAAGATCCATGCTCGTTAAGAAAGCGCAGATGCTTCCCGCAGAGTGCATCGTAAGAGGATATCTCGAGGGTTCCGCCCTGAAGGAATATAAGGCGAACGGAACCGTCGGCGGCGTAAAGATGCCCGAGGGCATGGTTCAGGGAGATAAACTGCCCGAGCCTTTGTTCACGCCTTCCACCAAGGAGGAGAGCGGACACGACATCAACATCACCTACGAGCAGCTTATTGACCTTATCGGCGAAGAAGATGCCAGGGCTCTGCGTGATTCTTCCATCGCTCTTTACAACAAGGTATCGGCCTATGCCCTTACCAAGGGTCTGATCCTCGCCGATACCAAGTTCGAGTTCGGCAAGATCGACGGCGTGCTTACGGTCTGTGATGAGATGTTTACACCTGATTCGTCGAGATTCTGGGATGCTGCGGACTATGAGCCCGGACATGCCCAGAAGAGCTTTGACAAGCAGTTCTTAAGAGAGTGGCTTGAGACGCTCGACTGGGATAAGGCATATCCCGCGCCGACCCTGCCACAGGAGATCATCGACAAGACTGCGAGCAAGTACCGCGAGTGCTATTCAAGGCTTACAGGCAAGGAGATCTGATCATTTGATCGGCATCGTTGATTACAAGATGGGCAATCTCGCCTCTGTGCGCAAAGCCCTTGAATACATTCACCGCGAATGCCGGATCACGGATGATCCTGAGTTTATCGCATCCTGTGATGCATTGATATTGCCGGGGGTGGGAGCTTTTGCTCCCGCGATGGAAGCTCTTAAGGATAAAGGTCTCGATGCTGCCGTCAGGAAGTTCGCGGCATCAGGGAAGCCCCTGCTCGGGATCTGTCTCGGGATGCAGCTTCTGTTCTCCGAGTCCGAGGAGGGCGCAGGTGAAGACGGCAATATAAAGGGTCTTGATCTGATCCCCGGAAGCGTCAGGAAGTTTCCTTCTTCGGCTACTGTCGACAAAGGACTGAAGGTCCCCCAGATGGGCTGGAACAAGCTTGAAGATGTAACCGGAAGCCTTCTGCGCGAGGGGGACTATGTGTATTTTGTCCATTCGTTCTATTGCGATCCGGAGGATAAAGCTTTTGCGGCGGCATATGCCGATTACGGGATAAAGTATGTATGCGCAGTACAGAAGGACAATCTCTTTGCCACTCAGTTTCATCCCGAGAAGAGCGGCGAGGCCGGTCTTCAGATCCTGGACAGATTCGCAAGGAGGATAAAGAAGTGATAATACTTCCCGCAGTAGATCTTCTCGGAGGAAAGTGCGTAAGGCTTTTGAAGGGTGACTATGATAAGGTCACTGTCTATAACGATGATCCGCTGTCGCAGGCATGGGAATTTAAAGAAGCCGGCGCGCAGTGGATACATGTGGTCGATCTCGATGCCGCCAGAACAGGTGTTCCGACAAACCACGCGATAATACGGCAGATTGCGGAGAAGACCGGACTCAAGGTGGACACGGGCGGCGGCATCCGCAACATGGATACTTTAAGAAGATGGATAGAAGACTACGGCGTATCAAGATGTGTGCTGGGCACCGCAGCTGTCAGGGACAGAGCTTTTACGGAGAATGCTCTTGAGCTTTACGGCGATAAGATCGCCATCGGCATCGACGCCAAGGACGGGGAGGTCGCCGTCGACGGCTGGACCGAAGGCTCGGGACTCGATGCTGTGGAATTTGCCCTCATCATGAAGTCCATAGGAGCAGAAACGATAGTGTTTACCGATATCGCCAGAGACGGCATGCTTACAGGCCCCGCAGTTTCTTCAACGAAGCTGATGGTCGAATCGACGGGTCTTGATGTTATTGCTTCGGGCGGCATCGGGAGCAACGAAGACATAGATAAAGTCAGAACGACAGGCTGCGCGGGCGTGATCGTCGGCAAGGCCATTTACGAAGGAAAGGTCGATCTTAAGGCGTGCTTACAAAAAGGATAATACCCTGTCTTGATGTCAAAGACGGAAGAGTCGTTAAGGGAGTTAACTTCGTATCCCTGAGAGATGCGGGTGACCCGGTCGAGTGCGCGAAGCAGTATAACCTGTCCGGCGCCGATGAGCTGGTATTCCTGGATATTACCGCCACTCTCGAAGCCCGTGATACCGTTATCGATATGGTGGAGCGCGTTGCCGATGAGGTGTTCATCCCCTTTACCGTAGGCGGCGGGATACGTACGGTCGAAGACATACGGGCGATCCTGAATGCGGGCGCGGATAAGGTGTCGCTGAACTCCGCCGCGGTCAAGGATCCGTCTTTTGTAAAGAAGGCGTCGGAACTGTTCGGCGCGCAGTGCATAGTTGTCGCCATCGATGTTAAGAGAAGAAAGGGACAGGAGGACAAGTTCCCTTCGGGATGGGAAGTGGTCATCGCGGGCGGCACGAAGCCTACCGGCTTAGATGCCCTCAGGTGGGCAAAGGAAGCCGTCAGCTTGGGCGCAGGCGAGATCCTGCTTACATCCATGGACAGGGACGGCACCAAGTCCGGATTTGATAATGAGATAACCTCCATGATAGCGGATGAAGTTCCGGTTCCTGTCATCGCTTCAGGCGGAGCCGGATGCATGGAAGATTTTTACGACGGCATTGTTGAGGGAAAGGCAGATGCTGTCCTGGCGGCTTCACTCTTTCACTTTGGCGAGATAAAGATATCTGACCTTAAGACCTATCTTGAGGGGCGAGGGATCCCGGTAAGAAAGATCCCCGCGACGCTTGACATGTGGGCTCATATGAAGAAGAATTCCGACGGCATGGTGCCTGTTGTGGCGCAGGACTATGAGAATAATGAGGTCCTCATGGTCGCGTATATGAACTATGAAGCTTTTCGCTTAACGCAGGAGACCGGATACATGCATTATTATTCCCGTTCCCGCAACACCCTTTGGAAGAAAGGCGAGACGAGTGGCCATGTGCAGAAGGTGATCTCGTGCTCGATAGACTGCGACCGCGACACGCTGCTGTATAAGATAGATCAGACGGGCGCCGCGTGCCACACCGGGAACAGAACGTGTTTCTATACCCCTCTCGAGGATTGGGATGCTGATTCGAAAGAATAAATAAAGGGAGACGAACCTTATGAACATCACGAACGAACTATACAACGTTATCCTTAACAGACAGAAGGAACCCCAGGAAGGATCGTATACGAACTACCTTCTTGATGCAGGAACGGAGAAGATCGCGAAGAAGGTCGGCGAGGAAGCCGTGGAGACGGCTATTGCTGCAGCGAAGGGCAGCAAGTCCGATGTTATCGCGGAGATAGCCGATGTCGAATACCATCTGCTCGTTCTTATGGTCCATATGGGGATCACCCTCGAGGATGTTGAGAAGGAGCTTCGGGGAAGAAGAAGTTGATAACGGCCGCTTCCTGTGTACTCGCCGCCGCGCTCATCTTTACGGGCGCTTCCGCGGGCAGTGTCCGGGAAGACTTTGCTGCGGATACGGACGGGGACGGTTCGGCGGATCAGGCTGATGCGGTCCCTTATGCCGTAAATCCTCTTATCAATTACATCATAGTGGGCGAAGACTATGACGGCGAAGACGTGTTCAGCGATGAAGTCGCGGTTTACGAACAGCTGCTGGATGAAGCGGGCATGGAGTGGATGACCCTTCATATCGACAGCTGGGATGAGTTTAATCTGTTCTGGCAGAATATGAAGAGTATGAATGCGGACGGAACGGTTAACAGTCTTGAGCTGTACAGAGGCGTGGACAATCTCATAATCGAATGTCACGGGAATGAGGGAGGCCTGCTGCTTGATCCGTATGACGGATACGAGGGCATAAACATCGCCGACTTCGAACTGCTGGGGCAGATACAGTCTGCTCCGATAATCACGGCGGACATACGATCCTGTTATTCCGGGTGCATGGAAGAGGATACGAACGCGGCGTATGAGATGGCGGAAAACTGCGATGTGGGCGCGGTGTACGGATGGGACGGACTTGTCTATTTTGATCCCGATTCGAGGTCCAGCTGTTACAAATACCCTGAATCAGACGGACATTTCCTGTTTTACCGGGACGGCTCGGCGGTAGTCACCGAGAGGATAGAGGCTGACAGAAGTATCTTTGATCCCGATGAGGATGCGGATATCTTCTTTTTCCGCACGGTGCTAAGGAGCACGGCATCCGCCCGTTAACGGCCAAGCGAAAAACTCATTGACTTAACCCTTATACCGTGGTATTATCTTCGAGCAAAAAGCCGCAAGGTCTTTTTTTATTGTGTAGAAAACGGAGGAGCTAGGTTATGGCTAAGGCTGATGTCAGAGATAAGCTTACACTCGCTTGTGAAGAGTGCAAGAGAAGAAATTATCAGACATATAAGAATAAGAAGAACACTACCGAGAGATTAGAGCTCAAGAAGTATTGCCCTTTCTGCCGTAAGCATACGGTACACAAGGAGACCAAGTAATGGCTGACAAGTCAAAGAAAAACGTTTTCCAGAAGATAGCGCAGGTCTTTAAGGAGGTCCGTCAGGAGCTCAAGAAGTCCGTGTGGCCGACAAAGGAGAAGCTTCGTAATACATCAGCTGTTGTTCTCGCGGTCATAGTTTTCTTTGCGGTCTTCTTAAGCGTTATATCCATGGGCGGAAGATGGATCCTCGACAAGGCGAACTTCTATGATGAGGTACAGCCCTCAGAGACTTCCGCTGAAATAACGGCGGCTCCTGAAGCTATCGAGATCGAGCCTGAAGAAACAGAGGCTGAGCAGACCGAAGCAGAACAGACAGAGGCGGCGGAAGAGTCTGCCGAAAGTGAGGCGTAATATGGCTGAAGAGAAAGAAGCCAAGTGGTACGTAGTTCACACATATTCCGGCTATGAGAACAAGGTCAAGACCTTGCTCGAGAAGACTATAGCCAACAGGGGCATGCAGGATATCATCCAGGATATCTTCATTCCGACCGAAGATATAATCGAGATCAAGGACGGCAAGAAGAAGCCCGTCAAGAGGAAGAAGTACCCCGGGTATGTATTCATCAAGTTCGTCAGCGGATTCGATACGCTCGGAAGAGATGAAGAGCCTTCCACATCCGACAAGGAACTGTGGTATCTCATCAGGAACACAAGAGGCGTAACGGGTTTTGTATCTACAAATCCCAACAAGCCCCTTCCCGTAACAGACAGTGATCTTATGTCCATGGGCATCGAGACGGATTGGGTTCCCGAGGTCGATTACGATGTCGGAAGCACCATCCGCGTATTGAGCGGTCCTTTTGCAGAGTCCGTCTGTGTCGTGGAAGAGATGAACAACGAGAAGCAGCAGGTTAAGGTCAAGCTCACCATGTTCGGCCGTGAGACACCTGTATACCTCGACTTTACACAGGTCGAGAAGATCTAAGAAACTGTAAGCGCACAACGCGCACAGTTAATAATTAATTGGGAGGTGGCCGTTATGGCTAAGAAAATTGCAGGTTATGTAAAACTTCAGATCCCTGCAGGCAAAGCTACACCCGCGCCGCCGGTAGGACCAGCTCTCGGACAGCACGGTATCAACATCGCGCAGTTCGTTAAAGAGTTTAATGAGAGAACAGCTAAGGACGCAGGTCTCGTCATTCCTGTAATCATTACAGTTTATGCCGACCGTTCCTTCACTTTCATTACCAAGACTCCTCCGGTGCCGGTACTTCTTAAGAAGGCCTGCAACATCGAATCGGGTTCAGGTAAGCCCAACAAGGATAAGGTTGCTACGATCTCCTTCGAAGAGTGCAAGAAGATCGCTGCGATCAAGATGCCCGACGTTAATGCTTCTTCGATCGACACTTGCGCCGAGATGGTTGCAGGTACCGCAAGATCGATGGGTATCGTCGTAACAAGAGACTAAAGGAAGGAGAATCGTAGATGAAGAAAGGTAAGAGATATCAAGAACTTGCCAAGCTCGTTGACAGATCGACAACTTACGATCCTTCCGAGGCAGTTAAGCTTGTTGCACAGACAGGTAAGGCAAAGTTTGATGAGACAGTAGAGCTTCATGTCCGTTTGGGCGTTGACTCCCGTCATGCCGATCAGCAGGTCAGAGGCGCGGTAGTCCTTCCTCACGGAACAGGTAAGACCAAGAAGGTCCTCGTATTCGCCAAGGGTCCCAAGGCTGATGAGGCTGCAGCGGCAGGTGCTGATTTTGTCGGTGCCGAGGATATGGTCCAGAAGATCCAGCAGGAGAACTGGTTTGACTTTGATGCAGTTGTTGCAACTCCCGACATGATGGGTGTTGTAGGACGTATCGGTAAGGTTTTGGGACCTAAGGGATTGATGCCTAACCCCAAGTCCGGAACTGTTACGATGGATGTTACTAAGGCTATCAACGATATCAAGGCCGGTAAGGTCGAGTATCGTCTTGATAAGACCAATATCATCCACTGCCCCATCGGCAAGGTCTCGTTCGGAGAAGAGAAGCTCCTTGAGAACCTTAACGCTCTGATGGAGGCTATTGCCAAGGCGAAGCCCGCTGCGGCAAAGGGACAGTATTTTAAGAATGCTACCATCGCTACAACGATGGGTCCCGGAATCAAGATCAACTCTCAGAAGTACATCTGATTCTTAAACTAACAATTAAATATCTTTCATGCCTAAGACAGCCGTTGTCCGTAACGGACAGCCGCCGAGGAGATGAAGTTTATCGCTTATCAAGTGAATGACTTTGACCCTTATGTCTTACGGCATAAGGGTTTTAAAATCTTATAAGGAGGTTAAAGACAATATGCCCAGTGAGAAGATCCTCGCACAGAAGAAGCAGATCGTAAGCGATCTTGTTGAGGCTTACAAGGAAGCCAAGACATTCGTATTTGTTGCTTCCCGCGGACTTACTGTTGAGCAGGATACAAGAATGAGACACGAATTCCGCGAAGGAAACGTTAAGTTCCAGGTCGTAAAGAACACGACTCTCCGTCTTGTATTCAAGGAGCTCGGCATCGACGGTCTCGATGAGATCTTCGAAGGTCCTACGGCAGTAGCATATTCCGATGAGATCGTTGCACCTGCAAAGATCGCTGCGAAGTTTGCTGAAGAATTCGAGTCCATGGAGATCAAGGGCGGCATCATTGACGGTAAGGTTGCTTCCATCGATGAGATCGTTGCTCTGTCCAAGGTTCCGGATACACAGACACTCTACAGCCAGGTCGTATTCGGTATGCTTTTCCCTATTACAAAGCTTGCCCAGTTGGTCAAGGCCGTAGCAGAGAAGAAGCAGGAAGAAGACGGCGCTCCCGCACCCGCTGCTGCTGAAGCAGCTCCGGCAGAAGAGCCCGCAGCCGAAGAAGCGGCACCTGCAGAAGAACCGGCGGCGCCGGCAGAGGCCTGAAAGGCTTAAAACATTAAAACTAAAACTAACTTAAACGGAGGAATTTAAAAATGGCTAGTGAGAATATCACAAAGATCCTCGATGAGATCAAGGCTCTTTCCGTAATAGAGCTTTTCGACCTCGAGAAGGCAATCGAAGAAGAGTTTGGCGTAACAGCAGCAGCTATGGTTGCATCTGCTCCTGCAGCAGGCGGCGCAGCAGCAGCTGAGGAGAAGACAGAGTTCACAGTTATGCTTAAGAGCTTCGGCGACGCTAAGATGGGCGTTATCAAGGCTGTTAAGGATGCTATGGGTCTCGGACTTAAGGAAGCTAAGGAGCTCGTTGAGAAGGCACCCGTTGCCCTCAAGGAGAATGTTTCCAAGGATGAGGCTGATGAGCTTATGAAGAAGCTCGCTGACTGCGGCGCTGAGCTCGAGCTCAAGTAATCTTAATCCTGATTACAGTCATTAAAAGAGGATGTCCTCCGGGGCATCCTTTTTGTATGTTATTCAACAGATGATCAGAATATTGTTTATTGTTGTGACAGCCTGCAGATGGTTTAATATCTGTAGGGAAAATAAACGGAAGGTAAAAGAATTTGCTGCTCATTAAAGAATACGATTCAGAGAATAATTACAGGACTCTTGTGCACGGCCCCGAAGTGTTCAAGTGTGCGTGCAAGTATGTGCTCCGCGGAGAAAACAGATTTCATGTTAAAGGTCCCATGGGATCATATGATCTTCTGTATCAAGAAAATCAGGCATGGGCTGAAAGCTCTGCTGATTATCCAGATTCGCCGTTTCTTCACAAGATGGTCATTCATCCGCCTTATCTGATATATGATGAATCATGGGATGAGATGATATGTCCTGATGATGCAGATGCCGGCAACACTCTGACGATATATAACTATTTTGCGCTGCTCTTTACCAGAATGATGCGCCAGGCATCGGTCGGGGATTTTGATTACAACAGTCTGAACCCGGTTTTTCTGAACGATATGAAAGAATATGCCGATGCAGTGATCGGCGATAAGAAGATGCTCGGGCTGCTGGTAAGGGGAAGCGATTATATCACTTCCAAGATGAGCGGTGTCAGCGCACCTGTCAGTACGGATGTCATTATCCCTAAGGTTAAAGAGTTGATGAAGACTGACGGATTCGACGGCATCTTTCTGGCGACCGAGGACGCGGACGTGCTCGAGACGATGGAAAAGGCCTTCCCCGGCATCCTCAGGGCAGTCTCCCAGGAGCGCTACCGTGTGTCTGATTTTGAGAAGTATCAGGGGATCACTACCATCAGTGAATTGGACAGGGAAAGACATAAGGATGATTTCGATGAATTTGTCGAAGACACCACATCCAATTATTTCTATGCTCTGTATATTCTTTCCAGATGCGAGAGTATAATGTATTCAGGTCAATGCGGCGGAGCTTCGATGGTAAGATCCATGAACGGTGACAGATTCTGAAGGATATACCTGTTTGCGCAGGATGAAGAATTAAAATGAACATTATTAATAAAGGGAGAAGTACACATGGGAATTCCTAAGATCATTCATTATTGCTGGTTCGGTAGAGGTGAACTGACAGAAAAATCCAGGACCTGCATCGAATCATGGAGCAAGGTTTGTCCGGATTATAAGATAGTCCGTTGGGACGAAGATAATTTTGACGTAAACTGCTGCGATTATGTCCGTGAGGCTTATGAGACCAAGCATTATGCATTCGTCTCGGATTATGCCCGCTTTTATGCGATCAAGCAGATGGGAGGTCTGTATCTTGATACGGATGTGGAAGCGATAAGGCCGTTTGACGAGCTTTTGGATACGGATGTTCTAATCTCGGGCAAATCGGTTATATCCGACGGCTTCGACGTTTACGGGGTCACAAGCGGAATTATAGGATCGGTCAAGGACAGCAGATTCGTTGATGACATGATCGCCCGTTTCCATGAGCACGGACTTAAGAAAGAAGACGGATCTCTGGATGTTACACCTGTCGCCAAGCATATGACGGATTACCTCATTGCCAAAGGATTTGCCCTTGATGACAGCCTTCAAAAGAAGGACGGCGTTACTTTATATCCGTGTGAGTATTTCTGCCCCAGGATCGACAGGGATAATAACAGCGAAGTGCTCGTGACTGATGAGACAAGGACCATACACTTTTTTGCCCAGTCGTGGATGACTCCTGAGATCCATGAGATCCTGATCGAGAAGTTAAAGAACAGAAAACCGGGTGAGATCGTTGGATAAGAAGATCGATCTTAAAAAGAAGATGTTCGTCCAGACATATCTGGTAGTCGTCTTCTCATCCCTCGTAGTGGTCATCGGCACAATGATCGACGGGATCCTTACAAGCCGGTATCTGGGTGATACCTCGATATCGGCACTCGGTCTTTGTACTCCGATATTGCTTATTGTAGTGGCAATAAGCGGAGTGTTCTCCGCGGGGGGACAGATCAATACTGCCCAGTATCTCGGAAAAGGAAGCCTCGATAAGGCCAGGACCTGTTTCTCGCTGGTCTTCTTTATGGCCGTAGTATTCGGCGTTATCATATCCGTTTTCATTTATGTCTGTGACGGAACGGTGGCAGCTTTTCTGCGCGCGGGGTCTCCGGGATCTCTTCTGTTTGAAGAGACATGTCAGTATCTGAAAGGATTCTCGATCGGTCTGCCCGCTACGATACTGTCATTGGTATTAATGCCGTTTGTTCAGATGGACGGCAATAAGAAAAGGGTGGTCATCACTCTTTTGTGTATGATAGTGATCAATGTCGCAGGAGATATCCTTAATGTTTTTATGTTTAAGGGCGGCATGTTCGGAATGGGTCTTGCCACTTCGGTAAGCGCTGTCGTGAGCGCGGTTGTGCTTATTCACTATTTCTTCATGCCGTCTGCCAATCTTCGCATCGTTATAAAGAATATTCCATGGAAGTCTGCAGGAATGCTCTTTGTGACGGGAGCTCCCACTGCGATGCAGAGAGTGTACAGCGCAGTTGCCAATCTGCTGCTTAATTATATCGTTAAGTACTACGGGGGAGAAACCGCCCTGGCTGCGCATTCCGCCAAGGGAAATCTTGTCAGTCTTCTGTTGGTGCTGGGCGCTTCATGCGGGTCTGCCGTAATGCAGACAGTAAGTGTCTTATACGGGGAAGAAGACAGGGAAGGCGTGAAAAGGATCATACATATTGCCATAAGGCTGGCACTGTCGGTTACGTCGGTTGTCGTTATAGTCTCTCTTGTTTTCCCTTCGACGTTGGCGGGTGTTTATATGAAACCAGACTCGCAGTCTTTTCCCATGCTTGTTGATGCGTTAAGATTCTACGCTTTCGTATATCCTTTCAGCGCATTGTGCGATTCTTTTGCAGGTTGTTTTCAGGCGTCCAAAAACACTTTGCCTGCACATGCCATACCTTTCCTTGAGTATCTTGCACTGCCCGTTATCCTTGCATTGATCCTCGGCAGTACATCAATGGGGATCAACGGAGTATGGATGAGCTATGCTATTTCAGAGGTCCTGACGCTTGTTCTGGTTTGGGCGGGCAAATCTGTGTACGAGAAACGAATGATCATCGACCCCGCGGATATGATAACGTTTCCTGCGGGATTTGATGAAGAGAGCGAACGGTATACAAAAGACATTTTCTCGATGGAAGATGCGGTTACCGCTTCCAGGGAGATCATGGAAATGGGGCTTCTGAAGCTGCCGGGTGACAGCCGTGTCGCCAGGGTATCACTTGCAGCGGAAGAGATGGGAAAGAATATTGCGCAGTATGGATTTGACAGGGATAATGATCATATCCATAAAGCGGAGGTCCGGGTGATGTTTAAGAAGGAAAAGATAGTCCTGCGCATGCGTGATAACTGCAGGAAATTTGATTGTGTTAAGTATTATACGGATCTGATGGCTGAGAATGACGCATCGGATGAGACCGTGAATCAGTTCGGTATCAGAGCGATCTATAAGTTAGCCGATAGTGTACAATATTTAAGCACTTTCGGAATGAATAATATATTGATAACGATCTAAGGAAGGCAGCATATGGATGTGTTAAGAGAAGCTTTATACAAGGAAGAAAAAGGCAATTGCCTGATATGCCTGACAGGAAAACTGGATACAGATTCGGCGGAAGCATGGAAAGCAGATCTGACCAGGATCAGGAAAGAACATCCCGAAGGCAGGCTGATACTTGATGTTAAAGACGTTCCATATGTATCATCTGCAGGCCTCAGAGTGTTCCTTTTCCTCGGCAAGCAGGAAGCGGCTGAACATGCTAACGGGTCCAAGTTTGCTAAGATGTGGATAAGGAATGTTAATGACGCCGTTTACGATGTTCTGGTCCTTACGGGATTCATAGAGATGTTCGTTGTCTCCAAGCCCGTGCGTCAGATCTCTGTAAAAGATCTTGATGTGGTTGGCCATGGAGCATCGGGAAGGATCTACAGAGTTGACAGCGATAGGATAGTTAAGGTGTTCGGCGATACTTATGATTATCCGGAACTGGATGATGAGCGTATCGGAGCCAGGTCGGCTTTGATCCGGTCGATCCCGACAGCGATCCCTTTCGAGATAGTTCAGACAGAAGAAGGCATGGGTCTGGTATTTGAACTCGTTAACGCTAAGAGCGTAACGCAGGCCATTCTGTCTGATCCGGAGCATTTGGAAGATTACATGAAGAGGTTTTGTGATCTGGCGCACAAGGTCAATTCAACTGACCTCGACACTATAAGATTCCGCAGTATGAAGGATATGTATAAGAGCAGAGTGCTCGAAAGCGCTCCTTATTATGCAGACGGTGATACGGAGAAGATCATTAAACTGATCGATAACATCCCGGAACGTCATACGATGGTACACGGAGATTTTCATCCGGGCAATGTGATGATCGACGACAGCGGCGAAATGATAATAATCGATATGTTCGAGGTCAGCTACGGTCATCCCATGTTTGATGTTATGTCCATGATAAGCATAACCCACTCATGGACCAGATATGCGCCCGAACTGGCAACCGGTTATTTCAGCATGTCGCTCGATATGCTGAACGATGTGTTCAGGAATTTTGTTAAGTATTATTTTAACGGACTGTCTGAACAGGAGCGTCTCAAATACGGTGATACCCTGGGATTCTATTCCCTTATAAGAGGGGCCGTTGCTCCGAGCCTTGCCAAGACCATGCCCGAAGAATTAAAGCACATGATCGCAGGAGGCGCCGTGTCACTTCTGAGAAATGAAGCGGACAGGCTGTTAACGGATATGGACTGGGGAATCTTTGACAGCATAAAATATTGATAACGAGGGGCAATATGGAAAACAATCACATAATAGATCTTTGGAATGCCAATAAGAACAAGAATCCGGACGAAGTCCTTTTCGTTGATGCTCTTAATCCTGCGGGATATACCAGGAAAAGGATAGATCTGCTTTCTTCCAAAGTGTGCGCTTACCTTAAAGCAAAGAATATAGGAAGAGAAGATGCGGTCGTTATCCTGATGCCCAGGAGCGCGCTTCCGTTCATAGTCCTTCTCGGAGTCTATAAAAGGGGCGCTGCCGGTGTGATACTGGAGGATCATTATCCTGCGGAGAGGGTGGCATACATAACAAAGGACTGCAATGCCAAGCTCGTATTTGATATACAGTCGTGGAATGATATACAGGATCTGGAACCCGACGGTGATACTGCAAAGGCTGATATGCATGACATGGCATTCGCCGTGTACACATCAGGAACGACAGGCAACCCCAAAGGAGCCGTTCATGAGTACGGAAATGTCAGCAGAGCCGTTACGACGTTCTTCTCGAATGTCGATCTGACAAAGAAGAGTTTTGCCTTGATCGCTCCTTTAAACTTTGTGGCGTCCATGATAGTTGCCCATTTATCATTTGCCGGAGTGATAAAAACGGTAAATATCCTGCCTTATGATATTGTAAAGAATCCAAAGCTTCTGTTCCCGTTCTGCCGTGAGAACAAGATCGAGGTCATCTTCGCTTCGCCGTCAATGCTTAGGGCAATGAACTATCTTGAAGGCTCCGGGATAAACCTGATCTATACGGGATCGGAGCCAGCCAACGGTATTTATAAAGAAGGCAAGAACATCACCAACATTTATTCGATGAGCGAGTCGGGTATCTTTGTTTCCAGTTTTGATATAGACAGAGCATATGATGTCTGTCCGATAGGATCGATACATTCCAATGTCAACAATATCGTTCTCATCGATGATAACGGTGAAGAGGCCGCCGCAGGTGAAATGGGCGAACTGTGCTATCCCAATCCGTATTTCAGAGGGTATCTTAATCTGCCGGAACAGACGGCAGAGGTATTAAAAGACGGTCTCTATCACACGGGAGATCTTGCCAGGACCGATGAGGCCGGCAACATAATCCTCCTCGGAAGAAAGAACGACATGATCAAGATCAACGGCAACCGTGTCGAACCTGGCGAGATCGAGGCTGTGGCCAAGGAAGTCCTCGGGATCAGATGGTGCGCAGCGAAAGGTTTTACAACGGGAACAAGGGCATATCTGTGTCTGTATTACACGGAGGATATCTCTTTCGATGAGAATGAGGCTCGTCTTAAGATGGGGGAGAAGCTTCCCTACTACATGATACCTTCATTCTTTACAAGGATCGATCAGGTGCCTTTGCTTCCTAACGGAAAGCTTAACAGAAAGGTTCTGCCCGAACCCGAGCTCGTCCACACGGCAGAGTATAAGGCTCCTGAGACTGAGATCCAGAAGAAGATCTGCGATGCGGCACAGAAGATACTCGAGATCGAGAGGATCGGTATAAATGATGATTTTTACAATCTCGGCGGAGATTCGCTGTCAACCATGTTACTCGTTGACGCCCTTGATATCCCTGAGATAACTGCAGCTGATGTGTTCGAGGGCAGAACGGCTGAAAAGATAGAGAAGATATATCTTGAGAAACTTAAGATGCTGGAAGGATTTAATCCGGAAGAGTATGAGGCGGAAGCGCGTAAAAAAGAATATGAACTTTCTCCCCTGCAGATATCTTATGTAGATGAGTATATGTACAGTCCGTTCGATCCGAGCTGTGATGTACCCTGTCTTTATGAATTTGATACGGACACAGATGCCGGCAAGCTGGTCGATGCCGTTAATAAAGTCATGGAGAGTTCCCCTGTATTCTCAACGGTATTCAGGATTAATCCCGACGGCAGGATCGTTCAAAGATATGAGCCTGATATGCTCGTCAGGACTGAACTTACGGATATGACGGAAGATGAACTCAGTAAGATCAGGTTCTATGAAAGATTTAAGCTCTTCGGTCATACCATGGCTTTTTGCAAAGTTATCAGGACTGAGAAGAGAGTTCTGCTCTATGTCACATGCTCTCATTCCGTCATGGACGGCATGGGACTCCTGATCGTTCTCGACAGGATTACGAAAGCGTATTTCGGAGAAGACCTTCCCTTGGATACATATTATTCGTGCCTGGCCCGGGCCGAATCCGGCAGAAAGAGTGAGTCGTATGCAGGATCGAAGGCTTATTATGAGGATAACTATGCAGGCAGGAAGTGGACTTATAATCTCACTCCGGATAAGAATGATCCAGATCTGTCCCGCGTGCCGGCCATCTTTGAAACCCGGATGACTTTGGACAGACTGGCGGAAATAGAGCAGAAGTACGGTGTAACCAGAAATGCGGTTGTCCTGTCGGCTGCGATAATCGCTCTGTCAGGGATCGAAGGATCTTCCGATATCATGTTCAACTGGACATACCATGACAGAAGTGATGCCCTGAAGAATAATGCAGCCGGCATTATGATGAAGCGACTTCCGATCGGTGTTGATCTTTCCGGGACAGTAACTTTGGGAGACCTTTTTGATCAGGTAAGGATGAAGTCGGTTGAAGGCATTGCACACAGCAATTACAGCTGGCTCCCGCCCAGAGAAGACGTGCTTTTGTCCGATACCGCAGGCTTTGTATATGAGAGTGAAGATGTCATGGGATTGAATGCAATGAGTAAGATGGGCGGAAGATTATTGCATGATCAGATGATAAAGACCGGTTCGCTCAGAAGATTCGCCGTTGCGGGATTTGAATTCGGCGGGAAGTACCGTACGGCCTTGGGATTCGTTAAGGGTTATTATTCCGCCGAACTCATCAATAAGTTCGGAAGAGCGGTAACCGCTGTATTGGACAGGATCGCCGAAGCCGAGGATCCTCTTGTCCTTCCGGTCAGAGAATAATAAACAAACAAAACCGTAATCTATTGACTTTGCCACTGTAAACTTATATAATCTTCAAGCAATTTATGGCGGCATAGCTCAGTTGGCCAGAGCGTTCGGTTCATACCCGGCAGGTCGTAGGTTCGAATCCCACTGCCGCTACCATTTCTCGGCCCGTTGGTCAAGCGGCTAAGACAACGCCCTTTCACGGCGTAGACAGGAGTTCGATTCTCCTACGGGTCACCAGAAATGAAACCTCGGAACGGTTATCCGCTCCGGGGTTTTTTGTTGCTCGAAAAGCACTGATGTCCCGTCATTTCCTGTTTTTTGTCATGAAGCATTTTCCGTCTTTTCATTTGACTTTTTTGTCCGTATAATGGGAGGTGCGAACGAAACGTTTGCACTGGGGTAGAAAAATATCATTTGGAGGGAAATGTATGAAAAAGATCGTGGCATTGCTACTTTCGATTTCCATGATCGCCGGTATCGCGGTGGGATGTAAGAAATCGAAGGACACAACAGAGAGCACGACAGAGAGCTCGGTCGAGCAGTCTTCTGATGCATCGTCTTCAGAAACAGAATCGCAGACCGAAGCTTCACAGGAACCGGAGGGCACTAAGCCCGCGGATGATCCGGATGCCGGTACCCGCGCAACGACAGAAGTCACCGATGGTGCTTATGTCATGGATGAGGCGTTTACGAACCCGGATGAATTTAAGTGGAACACCTACACAGAGTCTGGCGGAGACTGGGAGGTTGCCTGTGAGGACGGCGAGATGGTCGTAAAGATCAAGTCCACAGGTTCGCTGGAGTATGCGTGCCAGCTGTATTTTGACGGTATTTCGCTTCTTGAGAACTGCAAATACCAGTTCGACTTCGATATCAAGAGCGATAAGGCCAGAACCTTTGAGTGGAGATTCCAGCTCAACGGCGGTGACTATCACGCATATGCCGGCCAGCAGAAGGTTGAACTTGGCACATCCTGGACACATGTCAGTGAAGAGTTCACTATGGCTGAGAAGGGCGACCGCGCACCGAGATTCTGCTTTAACTTAGGTAACGACGGATCGATTACAGATGCACATACCATCTATATCGATAACGTAACACTGAAGATCGTTGACTGTTCTCAGGCTGTAAAGCTCGATAACGGTCCGGCGGCAAACCCGGTATCCCTGAACCAGACCGGTTACAAGCCGAAGGATCCGAAGGTATTCTTCGTCGACGGTACGATGAGTACATCCTTTAAGATCTACGACGCAAAGACCTATGAGGTCGTATACGAAGGCGAAGTTTCCGCTCCGTTTGCCAGCATCGGTACGGGAAGCGAGATCACCATGGGTGATTTTACCGCTTTCGAGAAGCCGGGCACATACTTCGTAAGCACGAACTCGTCCGGTAAGTCCTACACATTCACGATTGCTGAAGACGTTTATGACGATGCTCTCAAGGCTTCGATCCTGATGCTCTATACACAGCGCTGCGGATGTGAAGTGAAGTCGGATATCGGCGAAGAGTACGCAGATTTCGCACACCCGATCTGCCATACAGGTGAGGCTCTCATCTACGGCACAGATAAGAAGATCGATGTCAGCGGCGGCTGGCACGATGCCGGTGACTACGGCCGTTATGTAGTACCGGGTGCGAAGACCATCGCAGACCTCTTTATGACCTATCAGGACACCGGCTACAAGGCTGATGATCTGGGTATCCCGGAGAGCGGCAACGGCGTACCGGATATCCTCGACGAGGCAAGATATGAACTTGAGTGGATGTTCAAGATGCAGGCAGAAAACGGCGGCGTTTACCATAAGGTAACCTGCGACAACTTCCCGGCAACAGTAATGGCACATGAAGAGACCAACCAGCTTCTTGTCCTCCCGATCTCCACAACTGCGACAGGTGACTTTGCTGCGGTAATGGCAAAGGCTTCCGTAGTGTATAAGGATATCGATGCGGAGTTCGCGGCAAAGTGCCTCGAGGCTTCCAAGAAGGCATATGCTTACATGGAGGCAAACGCTGCGGCAGATACTACCGGATTCCTCAATCCTTCTGATGTATTCACAGGTGAATATCCGGATGCAGTTAATAAGGATGAATTCTTCTGGGCAGCCATCGAGCTTTACATCGCAACAGGCGAAGAGACCTATCTTGCGAAGGCAAAAGAACTGTACTCCGACAGCATGGAGCTCGGCCTCGGCTGGATCGAGATGGCACTTTACGGTGTACACTCCTACCTGCGTACCGAGACTTCCTTTAAGAAGGATGCGGAGTTCACAGAGCTTCTGAAGAAGCGTGTCATCGACGAAGCGACCAAGTCCATGGAGCTTGCGAAGAAGGACGGCTACTACAACAGCATGTGCGAGAACTATCCGTGGGGCAGTAACCTGACTGTTTCGAACAACGGTATCCTCTACAACCTGGCATACCTCATGTCCGACAACAAGGAGTTCAGAGATCTGTGCTTCTTCCAGGTCGACTACATCATGGGCATGAACGTTACCGGGTACAGCTTCCTGACCGAATTCGGCACAAATGCTGCGGAGCACCCGCACCACAGACCTTCCCAGGCGCAGGGACATCCGGTTCCGGGTATGGTCGTCGGCGGTCCGAACGGTGAGCCTGCAGATCCGTACGCGATCAGTGCTCTCGATGGAAAAGCACCGGCACGCTGCTACTGCGATAACGATACAGCTTACTCGATCAACGAGGTGGCGATCTACTGGAACTCTCCGTTCATCTACATCCTCGCGGCGAAAGCAGCGAAGTAAGAGCTGACTGAGTTAAAAGAAGAAAGCGGGGACTGTCTCATCTTTGAGACAGTCCCTTTTCTTATGCCGTCTGATGAAGGAAAAGTGCTTTTCGCAAAATTAGTAGAAAAGAGTAAAAGTATTTGAATTCGGACAGTGTTTGTTTCTATCTCGGTTGAGAACGTCAAATTGCATTGCTATAATGAAGTTGTATTGGCAGATGTCTTACCGGAAAAGCCAAGGGGTTGGCTAGGGGGTAGAGGGTATGACAGACAGCATAAATAAGAATCAAAGACTCGATGGCCGGAGGATGCTGGAGATCCTGCTCCTTTGTTCCTTTGGCATTCTGGTGAATATCCTGTTATCGGACATAAGTGGAAAGCTGGGGCTTCCGTTCTATTTAGATGCCATCGGCACCGTCTTTGCGGCGGCGATCGGCGGCTCACTTCCCGGCATTATCGTCGGACTGACCACGAATCTCCTCAAATCCATATCAGACTGGCCGTCCATATACTACGGCACGCTGAATGTCATGATCGCTGTCGCGACCGCGATGTTCACAAGAGGCGGCTTTAAGAAAAAACATATCATCCCGATGATCTTTACGCTGGCGGCGATCGGCGGATTTCTCGGATCGATCCTGACATGGAGCCTCTTCGGCTTTGCAGGAGAAGGCATCACCGCAAACCTGGCCACGTGGCTCCACGATCATGTCTACCAGAGTAAATTTTTCTCGCAGATCACCGCGGACTTCTGCATCGACCTCGGAGATAAGGCAATCACGGTTGTCGTCGCGTTCCTCGGGTATCTGGTCATTCCGAAAGCTGTGATACAGGATATGCATATCCACGGCTGGCGCCAGAAACCGCTGAATATAAGGGAACTCCGCACGATCAACCAGACGAAGGTCCGTCAGATGTCACTGCGCTCGAAGCTCCTGCTTCTGGTATCGGTGGCGGTCACGGTCATCGCGGTCGTGGCGATCGGTATCGGCTACTATCTTTTCCGCGAGACGACGATCCGCGACCACACGGAGTTTGCGCGGGGTATCGTCAAGTACCAGCGCGACTGTATCGATCCGGACATGATCGACACGTATCTCGAGCAGGGGGAGAATGCCCCCGGCTATAAGGAGGTTGCGGAGCAGCTTCGCCTGACATTCATCAGCTCGGACAATATCCGGTTCATGTATGTGTACCGGGTCGAGGAGGACGGATGTCACGTCGTATTCGATATGGATACCGAGGATGTAAGGGCAGATAAGGTAGGATCCGTCATCCGATTCCCGGAAGATATCAAGAACCATCTGTCCGAATTCCTGGCGGGCCGTGAGGTCGAGCCGAATATCAGTAATGACAGCCGCTACGGATGGCTTCTGAATATCTATGAACCGATTTTCGACAGCAACGGAAGGTGCGTCTGCTATTCCTGCGTCGATATCTCGATGAACCAGTTAAACGACATCACACACGCGTACCTGGCCAAGGAGATCGCGCTGTTCCTCGGTGTGTTCATCATGGTGCTCTGCGCGGGTGTGTGGCTCGCCGACTACCACATCATCTACCCGCTGAACTCGATGTCCCACGGTGCAAGTTCTTTTGTATATACATCGACGGACGAGAGAAATAAGAGTGTCGAAAGGATCAAGTCGCTCGATATCCATACGGGTGATGAGATCGAGAATCTCTACTACGCATACGCGCATACGACGGAAGAGAGTATGCAGTATCTGTCGGATATCAGGAAGAAATCGAAGCAGATCGATAAGCTGCAGGGCGGCCTCCTCATGGTGCTTGCGGATATCATCGAGAGCCGCGATAAGTGTACGGGCGACCACATCCGGAAGACTGCGGAATACTCGAGGATCATTCTTCTGAAGCTTCGCGAGAAGGGCGAGTTTAAGGATATCCTGACTGATGAATACATCAATAACGTGGTCCGCGCCGCACCGCTTCATGATATCGGCAAGATCAACATCCCGGATGCGATCCTGAATAAGGATTCTCGCCTGACGGACGAGGAATACGAGATCATGAAGGGCCACGCCTACGCGGGCTATGAGATCATCGAAAAGGCGATCGCAAACCTCGAGGACAGCGGTTATCTTGAGCAGGCCAAGCAGATGGCGCATTACCATCACGAGAAGTGGGACGGCTCGGGCTATCCGGATCATCTGGCCGGCGAGAGCATACCGCTGTCGGCACGTGTCATGGCCGTCGCGGATGTCTTTGACGCGCTTCTGTCTAAGAGAAGTTATAAGGAGCCGTTTACGTTCGAGAAGGCGACTTCGATCATCGTTGAGGGTTCCGGCAAGCACTTCGATCCGAAGGTCGTTGAGGCCTTTGTCGAGGCGGAAGAAGAGATCCGCGAGATCAGTAAGAAGTTTTATAACTGATCTTTCATCCGCTATTTCTCGAAAAGCACTTCTTCAGGCGTCTGTCTGCTTGTGTTATCCTGTCGGATTTGACATCTGAAAAAGGACCGGAACATCAGGGACAGGTGCTTTTTCCGGGGAAAACAAAGTTTGTACAATGTGCCGAAGAACGCTCTCTTTGTAAAAGGGAGCGTTTTCAGTATAATGTGGATGTGGCCGCCGGTGCCTCGTAAAAGAGGAGAATAGGGAATCCGGTGAAAATCCGGACGCAGCCCCCACTACTGTAACCCGGTACGAGGTCCAGATAAAGTCATTGGCCGTAAGGCTGAGAAGGCGATGGACTGAGGTAAAACGGGTAAGCCAGGAGACCTGCCGGCGAGTTTTTTGTTTTTAGTTCTTTTCGGGGATGGGAAAGGGACGGAAATGGAGATTTCGGTATGAAAAAAACATGGAAGGCGCTCGCGCTTGCGCTGACGCTGGCTGTTTGTGTTGCCTCTCTGGGTGGATGCAAGAAGTCCGAGAGCAAGACGACAACAACTGCTGAGGAGACCAAGGCAGGAACTCAGTATCCGCTGGAGATCACTGACGGATATGGCTCGAAGGTAACTATCAATGAAGAGCCGAAGAAGATCGTAACCTGCAGCCCGGCGATGACGGAGCTCGTATTCTCGCTCGGCAAGGGTGACTGCCTCGTAGGACGCACCTCTCTCTGCAATTATCCGGCAGAAGCTGAGAAGGTAAAGGTAGTACTCGAGGATCTGTACACACCGAATCTGGAGACGATCGTTGCTGCTCAGGCAGATATCGTTCTCGTAGATTCCATGATTTCCCAGGACAACTATAACGAGCTTAAGAAGCTCGGCTGCACAGTTGTTTCCTTCAACGACGAGCTCAAGGTCGATGGCGTTTACACACGTATCGAGAAGCTCGGTCAGATCCTGAATGCTTCCGAGCAGGCGGATAAGGTCATTTCCGATATGAAGGCCAAGATCGATTCCGTAAACAACGCGCTCAAGGACAACAAGATGAAGCCGACAGTTTACTATGTAGTCGGCTTCGGTGAAGGCGGAGACTACACCGCTACCGGCGACACATTCATTAACGATATCCTCGAAAAAGCAGGTGTCGATAACGTTGCGAAGTCTGCGAACAACTGGTCCTATAACGTAGAGGATCTGGTTTCTCAGGATCCGAACATCATCATCATCCCGTCATGGGCTGACGGCACATTCCAGACCACCGCTCCTTACTCTGAACTGACAGCAGTTAAGGAAGGCAACGTAATCGTTCTGGACAGCACAGATACACTGGACCGTCAGTGCGCAAGAAACGCAGATGCAATCGAGATGCTGGCGAAGCTGGTATTCCCGGAGTGCTTCGAGGCTGAAAAAGCAGCGTAATTGATCCTTGCCGGCTATATGCCGGATATGATGGAAGCAGTTTATGAAAAAAGAACCGCTTAGAAAAACAACAATGACATTGACCGGAGGGAGCTTACTGCTCCTTCTGGTCATTGTTGTTATTTGGGCCTCGGCAGTAGGCGCTGTATCCGTTCCGTTTTCGCAGAGCGCGAGGATCGTCTTTGCAAAACTCCCATTCGTGAATAAGGATAAACTCCTTGAAGGAATCCCGAGAGCGAACAAACTGATCATCTGGGATATCCGTCTGCCGCGTGTGCTCCTTGCGGGACTCGTGGGCGGAGGTCTTGCTGCGGCAGGAGTCGTCATGCAGGCCCTGTTCCGGAACCCGCTGGCGGATCCGCAGGTGCTGGGCATCTCATCCGGCGCGGCCTTTGGCGCGGCAATCGCAATCGCGTTCGGCATCTCTTTCTCGGTACTGGGGATCAGCAGCATCTGGATGTGTGCTTTCATCGGCGCGATGCTCACGATGCTTCTGGTATTCCGTGTAGCGCGTATCGCGACTTCGCGATCGGTCACGGGGATCCTGCTGGCCGGTATCGCCTGCTCGTCGATGCTGACGGCAGCGATCACACTCCTGATGATGAAGAAGAGAGACCGCCTCGAGCGTATCTATCTGTGGATGCTCGGAAGCTTCTCAGCGGCTTCCTGGATCAAGGTTGCCTTTATGGCGATCGTTCTTGTGGGTGCCGTGCTGTGCTTTACGGTCCTCGGAAGAGATCTCGATCTTTTAAGCTTCGGTGATCATGAGGCGCAGAGCATGGGTGTATCCGTCCGGCGCACCCGCACGATCGCAGTGGTCGCGACGTCCCTTCTTGTTGCCGCATCTGTCTCGGTCAGCGGCATCATCGGATTTGTCAGCCTGATTATCCCGCATATCATGCGGCTCCTCGTCGGTCCGAAGAACCGGCGTCTGATCCCGCTGTCGCTTCTGGGCGGTGCGATCTTCATGATCATCTGTGACCTGATCTCCCGTACGGCTGCTCCGCCGGCAGAGATCGCCGTTGGCGCGATCACCCAGGTAACGGGTGCACCGTTCTTCCTCTACCTTCTGTGGAAAGAAAGAAGAAGGGAGGAGCGTGACTGATGGAAAAAGAGATCCTTAACACGGGTATCGAGGCAAAAAACCTCTCGTATCAGCCCGCAAGCGCCAAGGTCCCGATCCTGTCGGATGTCTCATATGAGTTTGCCGAAGGGCATATGACCGCTCTTCTCGGACCGAACGGCTCGGGCAAGACAACGCTTCTTAGGCATATCCTTTCCCAGATCAAGTGTCCCGAGGGCGCTGTCCTGATCGACGGTAAGGACGCATCTTCCTACGCACCGAAGGAGCGAAGCCGGAAGATCGCGTGGGTGCCGCAGAGCAGCAGCGGGGAGAGTGCATTTACCGTAGAAGAAGTCGTCCTTATGGCGCGCTACCCGTATAAGGGAACCTGGGATGGCGATTCGAAAGAGGACCTGGCCATCGCGGAAGATGCGATGCGGGCCGTGGGTGTGCTTGACCTTGCCAAAAGAAACTTCACATCGCTTTCGGGCGGCGAGCGCCAGCGCACACTGATCGCGAGATCCCTCGCGCAGACCACACCGTGGATCCTCCTCGACGAACCGACGTCGAACCTCGACATCAAGCATCAGATCGGCATTATGGACCTGCTGCATAAGAAGGTCGAAGAAGGAAACTTAAGCGTCATCGTCGTCATGCACGACTTTAACATGGTCGAAAGATACTGCGACCGGGCGATCCTGCTCCGTGAGGGAAAGGTCATCGCCAAGGGGGAAAAGGACGAGGTCCTCACCCCGGAACTTCTTACTTCAGTATATGAGGTCGGCTTTGATATAATGGAGAAAGACGGAAGAAGACTTTTCTTCGCCAAAGATGTGAAGTGAGGGACGGCATATGGAATTGATCACCAAGGCAGATAACTTCGAAGAGTATCTCGAGGTCAGCGAATATATCAATCACAATAACGTTAAGGTCATCATCGTGATGAACTACCTGATGGAGAGAATCTTCAAGGACATGAACGATGGCGAGAAGATGGGCTATCTTGATCCGGAGATCGAGTTCGCATCCCGCGCTTTTGAGTTCGTCAGAGACGAGATCTCCCACAGTAACGATGCCGGCCGAAAAGAACTGTGCCTTAGAGCTTCGGATGTCCTCGACAAGAGAACGGGTCTTTGCTTCGGAAAGTCCCATCTGCTCTGCGCTCTCCTCCGTGCGGCAGGAATTCCGGCAGGACTATGCTACCAGTATCTCCGCCTGGATGAGAATGACGATAACTCGCCCCTGATCCTTCACGGGCTGAATGCTGTATACTTTGCCTCGATCGGCCGCTGGGTCCGCCTCGATGCCAGAGGAAATAAAGAAGGTGTCGATGCGCAGTTCTCCATCGAAGAGGAGAAGCTCGCCTTCCAGGTACGCCCGGGTCTCGGCGAGACGGATCTTCCGTTTATCTTCCCGCGTCCGGATCACGGCGTGATCGGAGTACTCAAGCAGTACGAGACGGTACAGGACGCAATGGCGAACCTGCCGACAAAGATCGCGGGCTCGTGCTGACGGATTTTTCCAACGACGGCAAGTACATGCGATAAAGAAATAGTATCAGTGCTTTTGCCATAAAATCATGGAAACACTTGACGTAGGGCGGGTGAAGATGGTATTATTTCATTCGCTGATTAAGTAAATGGCGCCATAGCCAAGTGGTAAGGCAGAGGTCTGCAAAACCTTTATCCCCGGTTCAAATCCGGGTGGTGCCTCCAAATCAAAGGAGTTATCGGAAGATGACTCCTTTTTTTTATCTTTTCAGGTGACAGAAAAGTTAGTGGACAGAAATCCGGCCTGTGCTAGAATACAGGCGCAGTTACGGAAGCATCAAGAACAGAAAGAGTGAAAAAGATGGCAAACAAGAGATTGATCAGAACAATAAGCACAATACTTCTTGCCGCAGTCGTCCTAAGCGGATGCTCGGGAAAGAAGAAAAATACTGACGGACAAAAAGCGGTGACGGGCCCGACGGCCGAGTCTGTGACTTCATCCGAGACCAGCGGGACTCCGACGCCGACACCTACACCGAAGCCGACGGATACCCCGACTCCGACACCCGCACCGAAGATCGAGAACATCAGCAACAACGAGGAAGGTCACTACACTTTCCAGAGACATGTATTTGGCAGTGCGTATCTTGAGGAGTTCGGTGAGAAATACAGAGACGCGATGTATGCCTTCTGCGATGCGGTCTATAACGGAGAGGATACCTTTGACTGTCCGGACGAGGATATGTACGGCTGGTGCATCGGCCGTTTCTCGATGTTCTTCTGCCCAATCGCAAGCGCATACGTTACTGAGTATTCGCCCGAAGGCGGTCCGAGCTATAAGGACGGAAAAGGTTATATCTACTACACGATCCCGAAGGACGAGTTCATGAAGAAGGAAAAGGAATTCGAAGAGCAGATCGTCCGGATCATCAACGACTGTGTCAGTGATGATTATACTGATTTTGAAAAAACACTCGCGCTCTATGAGTATATGTGCAAGAACTATACCTATGACTATGATATGTACGAGCATATGAATGAGCGGACGTATGAACAGACCGGCTACCGATGCCTCATCGAGAAGCAGGGGATCTGCTGCGAGGTTGCGGCACTCTACAATTTCCTTCTCCTGCAGGTGGGTGTAGATTCGGAAGAAATGGGCGGTTCCGGTTTCGGCGAAGGCCACTCATGGGTATACGTCACGATCGACGGAAAGTCGTATCACATCGACGCTACCTGGGGTCAGACATCTGACAAAGTCCGCCTCGACTATTTCATGATGACCGATAAGATCCGTGAAGAACGTGATGGCTTTAAGACCTCGTCCCTCTCCATCGGCGCCCAGGGAGACCAGTGCAGAAAGTATCACGAGTTCTCCTCAACGGATGAGAAGTACCTGCCGCTGTGGGATAAGCTCTACGTCGGCATGGACAGGGAGACCCGGGAAGTCGTCTATGAAGATTACGACGGGAACATCGGCAGACTTTCCTACAGATCCGATGCGGCAGAAGAAGACCGGCCGGAGGTGTCACAGGAGACAGAGAAGGCGGCTTGACCTCAGTAATCCGGAAAACGAAGCTCCTGCCGAAATCCGGCAGGAGCTTTTTCTTTTCGGGGGAAAAGTGTAAAATACACATTATGCATGTATACTTTCATTTATTTGGACTGAATATTCCGGCGTACGGTACCATGATCGCAACCGGCGTGCTACTTGCCAATCTCATCGCGTACTTCCTGATCAAGCGTGACGGGAAGACTTTTGATGACCTGCTCCTCGTCGAAGCATATGCGATCCTCGGTGGCTTTGTCGGTGCGAAACTCCTCTATATCCTGGTCTCCATTCCCTCTATCGACTTCCGCAGACTGGGGGATCTTTCGTATGTCAATGACCTGATCCGCGGAGGCTTTGTTTTCTATGGCGGACTGATCGGAGGCGTGCTGGGTATCCTTATCGGAAAGAAGATTCACCATTATGATGTCGCTTACTTCGCAAAGAGGATCGTCTTTCTGATCCCGTTCTGTCACGCATTTGGCCGGATCGGATGCTTCATGGCAGGATGCTGCTATGGCGTCGAGTATCACGGCCCATGTCATGTCGTTTTTCCTGAGGATTCTTTTGCGATCCCGGGAGTTCCGCTGTTTCCGATTCAAATGGTAGAGGCAATCAGCCTGTTTCTGATATCTCTTCTTCTTTTTATCCTGATGGTCAAATTCCATTCCCGTTTCACGGTGGAAATCTATATTGCCGTCTATGCCTGTCTCAGATTTGTTCTCGAGAAATACCGCTTCGACGCAGACAGAGGAATCTACTTCGGGCTTTCGACATCGCAGTGGATCAGCATCCTGCTTCTTACCGGCGCTGTTGTCTCGGTCATTGTGCGAAAGAGCAGACTTGCATCCGTTCCTGCGGTGGAGCCGGTTAAAGAAGCGGATAATGAAGAGCCGAAGGAAGAAGACCCTGCTTAAGTGATTCCCGAAAAAAGAAGACTGTCCGCGAGGTATTGGAAAGACGGACAGCCAAGGGATTGTGTTGGGTGATCGAGGAGGTGTGCATTCCTCTTTCATCCTTATTATCTTTCGTGAAACTTAAATGAACTTTAAATTCAAAATTTGCTCATAAAGTGTCAACATTCATTTCCTAAACTAAAAGCATAGATTCAGGGGGGAACAAGGAGGGCGACACTATGACGAATGCTTCAGGAGATCCTAGAACTGTTATCAGAAACGATATTACGGGCGAGCCTCTGGCAAAGATGGTGGTCCCGGAGGGATGGGAGGCGCACGGCCTTATCCTGAATCTTTTTCAGGGGATCGATAAGCCGTTCGTGGCACAGGTCCTGGCGAAGTCAAAGGACGGAAGTTCTTCGATCCTGATCCGGACAGGCGAGATGTTCCTGGATGTGCTCGAGCACTTCGACCGCCTGATGGGCTCGGATAAGTTCGTCGACGGTAAGATGCAAAAAGCACTTCCTCTCGTGATGACCAGACAGATCCCTTTTTCGAATTATCTCAATGCTTTTCTAGCGAGAAACTTAAAGGGTGCACCGCTCGAGGCGGTTGCTGACGCGACGCTTCCGAGTGTGGCCGGACTTCACCCGGAACTAGTAAGGCAGCAGCTTCAGGCGAAGTTTGATTTCCAGAAATCGTGGGACATGTCCTATGTCAATCCGATCTCGGAGCCTTTTCTCCTTTCGACGAACCAGGCGTCGCTTCTGCGGAAATACAGAAGCGGCGGCAGGATCATCATGCTCGGCATGGACCTGACCTCGATGGAGTGGGAGCAGAGAATGACTCAGAATGCCGTGGCATACGGTATGGTGGGAGTCCTTGCAATGGCAAGAAAATGCAGAGGCCACTATGTTGTCTGGGGAAGTGAAAACATCTATTTCTGCAGTACAGATGATGCCCATGAAAATGAGGCTGCAGCCGCCTTTATGAAAATGGTATCTACATTCACGTTCGATAACTCGGTCTATAAGATGAAGTTCCAGAAAGCGGAGGAGTTCAACCAGAAGGAACTGGCGAAGAACCAGATGTATCAGGCACAGATACAGGCAAATCAGGAACAGCTCCGCATTAACCAGGCGAGACTCCAGCAGACACTTGCCGATAACAGCCGTGCAATGAGTGACATGATCATGGATTCGTGGAACCAGAAGATGGCTTCGGATTCACGTATCAGTCAGGCGAGAAGCGAGGCGATCCGCGGAGTAAACACCTATGTCCGGACCGACGGCTCGACCGTCGAGCACTCGGTCGTATCCGACCATGTATATCAGAACCAGTATGGCGACACCGTCGGTGTCAGCGGACCTGCGATCGACCCGAGCTACATCCCCGACTGGACGGAGATACAGAGGCAATAGTGCTTTTGCCGAAGAGCAAGTGTTTCTGCGCCCGAAAGATGTTATAATGCATAGGTAACATCGCATGGGAGGCGCAACATGGATTGCACTACGAAACTGTTTTCTGAGTTTAACGAGAGGATCTCGAAGATCTGCGAGGAGTTTGCCGACAAGGTGACCTCGAGTGAGGGTCCGACAGAAGCCGAGATGGCGGAGCACTTTAAGGAGTTCCGTCCGTATATTGAACAGAATTCCGAACCATTCTGGAAAGAACCGAAGGATTATCTCGACGGTAAGACCGGCGAGGAATTCATCGGCGCGATGGACATGGAGACTGCGCTCGCGGCCTTTGACGAGGCGGCGATGCTGATCGATGATGAAGCGACACCGTATCCGCTGGTCGACAAGCTGAAGAGCTTCGGCGATCCGGCATGTGAGCGTCTTCTGAAGATGGTGCTGGATGCATCGTGGCAGCCGGCGGAAGGCGAGGACGAGAATGAGTTCTTCGTGAAGTTCCAGCCCTGCGTATCCGCGATCCGTTTCTTCGGCGCAGCTCAGTACGAGCCGGCGATGGAGCCGGTGCTCGAGCGCTTCTGCAGTTTCTCCAGCACACAGGAATATATTGCCGACTCCGTCAAGGTCATGATGCTCGGCCTCGGCGAGAAATCCGTTCCGGTGCTTACCGACTTCATGCTGAACCGTTCAGATGAAGAGGTGACGGGACCTTACGAGGATATGATGATCATGCTGACCCACGTCGGCATTAAGAGTCCGCAGAACGAGATCTACCAGGCACTTCGCGCCGGCTTCCGCCGCATGAAGAACAAGGTCATCGCGGTCATCTGTATCGGTGACTACGGCGATCCGCGTGGTATCGCACTTCTCAAGGGCTACCTCGATAGAACGACACATACCATCGACAGAGAGACCTTCTACGAGGCACTCTCCGCGATCCGTCGTCTCGGCGGCGAGATCAACGATATCCAGGATCCGTTCCACGATTTCACGAACAAAGTTCCGAAGAAGGATCAGGAGAAGAAGTAATGGAATTCCGCCCGTGCATCGATATCCATAACGGGAAAGTCAAACAGATCGTCGGCGGCACGCTCAGTGATTCCGGCGCGAAGGAGAACTTCGTGTCCGAGCGCGGTGCCGGATATTTTGCGGAGTACTACCGGGATCTCGGGATCACCGGCGGACATATCATCATGCTCAATAAGGCGGGCACCCCGGAGTATGAGGCGTCACGGGTGGCGGCGATGGAGGCTCTGTCTGCCTATCCCGGAGGACTTCAGGTCGGAGGCGGCATCAATGCGGAGAATGCGGGTGCTTTTATAGAAGCGGGCGCGAGCCACGTCATCGTGACCTCGTATGTTTTTTCTGACGGGAAGATCAACTATGAAAATCTGTCTGCCCTCGTCGCGGCAGTCGGCCGTGAGCACGTGGTGCTCGACTTAAGCTGCCGGAAGAAGGGCGACGACTACTATATCGTTACCGACCGCTGGCAGAAGTTTACAAGGACGAAGCTGACGGCGTCTCTTCTTAAGAAACTCGAAAAGCACTGCTCCGAGTATCTCATTCACGCGGTTGACGTGGAGGGCAAGGCCGCGGGCCCGGATGAAGCGCTGTTCTCGATCTTCGGAGAGTACGCGGACAGCGAGGGTGTTGAAGCTCTTCCGGTAACCTATGCCGGCGGCATCCATTCATATGACGATATCCGCGCCCTGAAGAAGGTGTCCGGCGGACGCGTCAATATTACTGTCGGTTCCGCGCTTGACCTGTTCGGCGGCAAGCTTTCCTGCGAAGAGATCCTCAAGATCATTCGTGAGTAAGAATCCAATTGATTTAAGATGAAACAACAAAAAAGCCGTCTCGCTTGAGACGGCTTTTGATTTGGAGCGGGATACGAGATTCGAACTCGCGACTTTCACCTTGGCAAGGTGACACTCTACCACTGAGTTAATCCCGCGTTTGAGGTCAACGTGAATATTATATGCGCGGCATTAGGTTATGTCAACACCTTTTTTCAATGAATTCGCACTTTCCGTAACTCCGCCGATCCGAAGCGAAAAGCACTGTTCTGCAAGCCCCGCGCGCCGCCGGCATCCCTAATTATCAAGAAACTCATATTGACAATAAAGTATATAAGGAATATATTTTGAATATAAAATAGTTTGAAAGGCAAAGTAATTTTTATGAGCAATACAAATTCATCCACTGAACTTCTAAATGGTTTCGGCCGGGTGATTGGTATCGGCAGTTATCTGCCTGAGAAAATTATGACGAACGACGATCTGGCCAAGATCGTAGAGACGAACGACGAATGGATCACTGAGCGCACCGGTATCAAGGAGCGCCACATCTCCGATCCGGAGAAGGATACTTCCGAGAGCATGGCGATCGAGGCAGCGAAGAGAGCGGTTGCCGATTCTGGCATCGACCCGAAGGAGATCGGACTGGTCATCGTCGCATCCACAACACCGAATGTGCTTTTCCCGGTGCTGAGCGCAAGCGTACAGGCAGCCGTAGATGCAGACAATGCCATGTGCTTCGACGTGAACGCGGCTTGCCCGGGATTTCTGACTGCTTTTGTTACCGCTCAGAACTATATCCGTTCCGGCATGGTGAAGACCGCGCTGGTCATTGGAACAGAGAACCTCAGTAACTACATGGATTTCACTGATCGCGGAACCTGCATCCTCTTCGGAGATGGTGCAGGCGCCTGCGTGATCACATCAGATGAGTCCCTGCAGTACGACGCGGTCATGCGCGCAGCCGGTAAGCGGGGCGAGTGCATGCACTGCGAATCCTATATGCAGAAGGGGAAAGAGAAGACCCCGGAATTCTTAAAGTCCAACTACATCCAGATGGACGGACAGACGGTCTTCAAGTTTGCCGTCACGGAAGTGCCGAGAGTCATCGAGGATCTCCTCAGCAAGACAGGCACTCGCGCGGACGACATCGACTACTTCGTCCTTCACCAGGCCAACCGCCGCATCATCGAGTCTGTGGCGAAGCGCCTCAAGCAGCCGATCGAAAAGTTCCCGATGAATATCGAGAAGACCGGCAACACTTCGTCCGCAAGTATCCCGATCCTCTTCGACGAGATGAAGAAGCAGGGCCTGATCGGCGAAGGCAAGAAAAAGATCGTTATGTCCAGCTTCGGAGCAGGCCTTCTGTGGGGCGCTGTCCAGACAGAGATTTAAAGGAGAGTAAAACATGAAAACGAGACTCACTGAACTTCTGAATATTGAGTACCCGATCATCCAGGGCGGTATGGCCTGGGTCGCTGACTTCCATCTGGCAGCAGCGGTCAGCAATGCCGGCGGTCTGGGTATCATCGGTTCCGGCGGAGCTGATGCGGACTGGGTAAGAAACCAGGTAAAGTCCTGCCGTGAACTCACAGATAAGCCGTTCGGCGTAAACGTTATGCTCATGAACCCGCACGCTCCGGAGATCGCGGATGTTCTCGCAGAAGAGAAAGTCGCTGTTATTACAACAGGTGCAGGTTCCCCGGAAAGATATCTGAAGAAGTGGCAGGAAGCCGGCATCAAGATCATCCCGGTCGTCGCTTCCGTAGGTCTTGCGAAGAGAATGGAAAAACTCGGTGTAGATGCAGTCGTTGCCGAGGGCACAGAGTCCGGCGGACACATCGGAGAGCTGACCACCATGACACTGGTTCCCCAGGTCGTTGACGCACTCTCCATTCCGGTAGTTGCAGCCGGCGGTATCGCAGACGGCAGAGGAATCGCGGCAGCATTCATGCTGGGTGCCGAGGGCGTTCAGTGCGGCACATGCTTCATCCCGTGCGATGAGACAAACATTCATCAGAACTATAAGGATCTGGTCATCAAGGCCAGTGATATCGATACCAAGGTTACGGGAAGATCTACAGGTCATCCGGTAAGAACGATCAGAAACCAGCTGACCAAGCTCTATCTGAAGATGGAAGGTGAGGGCGCGACTCTCGATGAACTCGAACAGCTTTCGCTCGGTTCCCTGAGAAAAGCCGTTCTTGATGGCGACAAGGATATGGGCTCCTTTATGGCAGGCCAGATCTCCGGTCTTCTGAAGGAACAGGTCACAGTAAAAGAAAGAATCGTATCCATGATGGATCAGGCAGAAACACTTCTGGGAGGTAAGAAATAATGAAGATCGCATTTATGTACCCGGGCCAGGGCGCCCAGAAAAACGGAATGATGCAGGATTTTTACGAGCAGATCGGATCCGCAAGAGACCTTTTCAATAAGGCAAGCAAGATCAGCGGATACGACATCCCGGATCTCTGCTTCAATGAGAAAGAAGAACTGAACCAGACCAAGTACACACAGGTCTGTCTCCTTACTGCCTGCATGGCGGCAACTGAGACACTCCGCGAAGAAGGCATCGAGCCTGACGCGACCTGCGGGCTTTCTCTTGGTGAATATACAGCACTTGTTGCTTCCGGTGCGATGTCTTTCGAGGACGCGATCAAGCTCGTTACCGAAAGAGGCAAGATCATGGAAGAAGCTGCTCCGGATATCGGCGGCATGAGCGCTGTTATCGGCATGAACGAAGAAGACCTCAGAGCGGCGATCGACGGCATCGAAGGCGTATATGTTGCCAACTTCAACTGCCCGGGCCAGATCGTTATCACAGGTTACAAGGAAGCTGTCGAGAAGGCCGGCGAAGTCCTGAAAGAGAAGGGTGCGAAGCGTGTTATTCCGCTCAAGTGCAGCGGTCCTTTCCACTCTCCGATCATGGAGCCGGCAGGAAAGAAACTCCGTTCCATCATCGACGAAGTCGAGTTCTCTGATCTGAAAGTTCCGTATGCAGCGAACCTTACCGGTGACCTCGTTAACGATTCCAAGGATATTCCGGACCTTCTCGAAAAGCAGGTCAGCGGATCTGTCCGTATGCAGCAGGATATCGAAGCACTGGCTAAGTCTGGTGTGGATACATTTATCGAGATCGGCCCAGGTAAGACCATCTCCGGTTTTGAGAAGAAGACACTGTCTGACGTTGAGATCCTCAATGTCGAGACCCTCGAAGATGTAAAGGCAGTTGCTGCCCGCATCAGAGAAAAAGCGGAGGAACAGGCATGAGCAAGACTGCGATCGTAACCGGCGGCTCCCGCGGCATCGGCCGTGCGACTGCCATTGAACTCAGTAAGATGGGCATGAATGTGGCCGTGATCTACTGTGGAAACCAGGCGAAAGCCGAGGAGACAGTAGCCTCCTGCAAGGAGAACGGTGTGGACGCCATCGCAATCAAGTGCGATGTTAAGATAAAGGATGAAGTTGAATCTGCTGTCGCAAAAGTACAGGAAACCTTCGGCTCCATCGATGTTCTGGTCAACAACGCCGGCGTGACAAAGGACGGACTCCTTCTCCGCATGAGCGAAGAGGATTTCGATGCTGTAGTGGACACGAACCTCAAGGGATGTTTCCTCTTCAGCAAGGCCTGCGCGGCAATCATGATGAAGCAGAGGTCCGGAAAGATCATCAACATCGCTTCGATCGTCGGCCTTCAGGGCAATGCCGGTCAGGCAAACTACGCAGCATCCAAGGCCGGTATCATCGGCTTTACGAAGTCTCTGGCAAAAGAACTGGGATCCCGCGGTATCAATGTCAACGCCGTAGCTCCGGGATTTGTTGAGACAGATATGACTGACGTCCTTTCCGACAAGGTCAAGGAAGCATTCCTCAACATGGTGCCCCTGAAGCGCACCGCAAAGCCGGAAGACATCGCCAATGCGATCGGATTCCTGGCTTCTGAAAAAGCAGACTATATCACTGGACAGGTGCTGACCGTAGACGGCGGCATGTGCATGTAAAAGAAACAAAGGAAGGTAAGGAAACATGAGACGAGTTGTAGTAACAGGTATGGGTGCGGTCACACCGCTGGGTAACACTGCTGAGGAATTCTGGGAGAATATCAAGGCTGGCAAAGTAGGTATCGGACCGATCACGAAGTTCGATACGACCGAGTACAGAGCCAAGGTCGCCGGTGAAGTCAAGGACTTTAAGGCGGACGAGTATATGGACTTTAAGACCGCGAAGAGAATGGAACTGTTCTCTCAGTATGCGGCAGCTTCCGCGCTGATGGCGGTAAAGGATTCCGGTATCGAGATCGAGAAGGAAGATGCATACCGCTGTGGTGTTGTCGTCGGTTCCGGCGTCGGCTCCATGCAGGCAACAGAGCGTGAGTATAAGCGACTTCTGGACTTCGGCCCGAACAAGATCGGACCTCTCTATGTACCGCTCATGATCTCCAATATGGCGGCAGGTAATATCGCGATCGTTACCGGCTTCAAAGGCAAGAATATCGATGTAGTTACCGCTTGCGCATCCGGTACGAACTCCATCGGTGAAGCATTCCGCAGCATCCAGCACGATGAGGCGGACGTGATCCTTGCCGGTGGTACAGAAGCTGCGATCTGCCCGCTCGGCGTTGCCGGTTTCTGTGCTCTGAAAGCACTTTCCTTCAGCGAAGATCCGATGAAGGCTTCGATCCCGTTTGATAAGAACAGAGATGGTTTCGTACTCGGTGAGGGTGCCGGCGTAATCGTTCTTGAAGAATATGAGCATGCAAAGGCCCGTGGTGCGAAGATCTACGCAGAGATGGTCGGATACGGCGCGACATGCGACGCTTACCACATCACTTCTCCGGAAGAATCCGGTATCGGTGCAGCTCACGCGATGATGGCAGCAATTAAGGATGCCGGCATCGAGCCGTCCGAGCTTGACTATATCAATGCTCACGGTACATCCACTCACCACAACGACCTCTTCGAGACCCGTGCGATCAAGACCGCTCTCGGCGATGCCGCAAAGAACGTAAAGATCAACTCCACGAAGTCCATGACTGGTCACCTTCTCGGTGCGGCCGGTGCGATCGAGGCGATCGTTCTGGCGAAGTCCGTTCAGGAAGGCTTTATCCACCAGACCATGGGCTCTTCCGAGACCGAGGACGAGATGGATCTCAATTATTGCTTTGGCACTTCCTACGAACAGGATGTAAAATATGCTATGAGCAACTCGCTCGGATTTGGCGGCCACAACGCTTCCATCATCATGAAGCATTTCGAAGAGTAAGAAGTTACACGCTCTGCGCGGATCTATGCGGATCCGCCGCACGCGAACAGTGAGGTATCTACTATGGCAAAAGCACTGACCACAAGACAGATCATGGATATTCTTCCGCATCGTTTCCCGTTCCTTCTGGTGGATGCGATCGAAGATTATAAAGAAGGCGAGTATGCTATTGGCAGAAAGTGCATCACCTACGATGAGCCGTATTTCCAGGGGCACTTCCCGGAGATGCCGATCATGCCGGGTGTCCTTCAGGTCGAAGCTCTTGCCCAGACAGGTGCTGTCGCGATCCTCTGCAAAGAGGAGTTCAAAGGCCGCATCGCCGTATTTGCCGGAATCGACAAGTGCAAGTTCAAGCGTCCGGTTGTACCGGGTGATGTTCTGACCTTAAAGACCGAGATCACCGCGCTTCGCGGACCGGTCGGCATGGGGCACGGTGTGGCATCGGTAGGTGACGAAGTTGCCTGCGACTGCATCATCAAGTTCGCGATCCTTCCGGCCAAGGAAAATGCTTCGGAGGAAGAGGGCTGATCCTTCTTTGAGGAGGCGAAATATCAAATTATATTTCTAACTCCTCTTATATATATAATATGTACTATATAGAGAACGCGGAATCGAAAACGGTTTCGCGTTTTTTAGGCTTTTTCGCCTGATTTGCACTTTTTTAGGATTCTGATATCATATCGATAGAAAAAGAAAGAGGTCGTGCACATGCCGGATCCGAGTTTGGAAAAACCGAAAATGAACCTGAAGGAGATGGGTTTCAAAAAATCGGTCATCCATATATGGACATACTATAAGTGGTGGATCATCATTCCGGTGATCGTCATCGCGATCATTATCTCTTTCGTAAACTCTTATCTGAAAGCAACGAAGAAGGCGTATCTGACGATCGCCTGCGTGAATGCCAGATATGAGTCCCACACGGTCTTTGATGAATACGCCGAGTCGATCGGACAGAAGTTCAGCGTCGACTGTACATACCACTATCCGACCAACGAAGATTCTCTTAATGTCACCCAGGACACTACGAACAGTATGCAGAAGCTGGCATCACTTCTGACCAGTGAAGTTGTTGATGTCATCGTTACCAATGCCCGCTCGATCAAGGATTTCGGAAAAGCAGGCGTACGTGACCTGAGAGAAGTGCTTTCGGAAGAACAGCTCAGCGAGCTGGAATCCCGCGGCATCATCTTCTATCTGGAACCCGAGGACGGAGAAAGGTACCCCGCCGCGATCAATATTACGGATATGGAGTTCTTCTATCCTGTCTATAACGGATCAGAAGAGAAGCATTATATTATGCTTTCGAATTTCTCCGATAAAAAAGAAGAAGAGAAACTTCTTCTCGAGTATCTCTTCTTCTCCGGGAAATAATCTCTTTTAGCGGATCAGTCTTCTTTACTGTCCTCCTCATCCTCTGATTCAGACTCATCATCGTCTTCATCTGAGTCTTCCTCATCGGAATCATCTTCCTCGTACTCGTCGTTATCGTCATCTTCATCATCGACGTCGTCGAGTCCGTCCGGTTCATATTCTTCCTCCTCATCCTCGTCGTCATCCGAAGGCTTCTGATCCGGATCGATGTACTCGATCAGGTCATCGTAGGACTGCTCGTAAGCTTCGCCGCCCTTGCCGATCTTGATCTTCTTCAGATCGAAGGCCTTATGCAGGAAGACCGAACAGATATAGACGCGGAGTGCCAGGTTGAAGAAAAGCTCACATCCTGCAACACCGTAGAAGATCTGCGGGAATGTGTTTACGAGCAGGGGAGTGAAGAGCCAGACGGCAAGAAGCAGGATCGTGGTCGGGATATGCTTGATACTGAGAAGGATCGAATTGATGATCGTATTCTTCAGTGAATTCTCAAAGATGGAAAGAAGAGCAAAGCCGTAAAGGAAAATCTGGATGAGCAGGAGCAGCATGACCCATACAGGATACTGAAGGAAAGACATGCTGTCCGGGACGAGATCCGAGAAATAGATCAGATACAGTTCATATCCGAAAAAACCACATCCGACAAGAACAATGATCCACAGGATCAGGCCTTTTTTGAAACTCGACTTAAACTCCTGGAAGTATGTGTGATAGACCATGGGATCTTCGCCGCTGATGATCTTAAGGCAAACACGGTACAGCGCGCAGAGGGAAGGACCGATGGTGATGATCGGAATGCATGTGAAAATAAAGAGGATATTAACCCAAAATATATTAAATAGATTCGTCAGAAACCGCATTGCCGGGTTGTTATAGTTAAAAGTATTCTCGTTCATTATTTAAACCTCAAAAGGCAGATTTCATTCCTCGGGAATGTCCACACAAAGATTATACCAAGAAAGAAGATAAAACGAGACAACGAAACGTTTCGAGATGAAAATAGCAAGAAACGTTATCAAATCGAAATACAATTCGCAAGAAATGTAAAGAAGAAAGTTGAAGCAATGGTTATTATGTACCTGTAGTTACAAGAATCGGGCGAAATTTTCGTCGGAAATCTACAAATATCAGGAGGACGATATGAAAAAAGTTATTGCAAGTATTCTTTGCTTCACAATGGCTGCTGGAATGTTTGCCGGCTGTAAGAAGTCTGATGACAATAAAGAGTCTGAGACTTCTGGCAACGGTGGCGAGACAACTACTGCAGCTACAAGTGGTGATGACACAACCACTGAGGCTACAAGTGGTGATGACACAACCACTGAGGCTTCAAGCGAGGACACAACAACAGAAGTTACCACAGCTATTGAGAGCTACGGTACTGGTTCCATCGAGATCAACATGTTCGCGATGAGCCCTGAGGTTCCTGGCATGGTTAAGCGTTTCATGGCTGACAACCCGGACATGGCTTCCAAGTACAAGGTAACAGCTATGGTTTCTGCTAACACAGGCGGAGCTTATGTTACAAAGCTGAACGCTGCTCTGACAGCTGGTGGTGACGGTGCTCCGGACATCTACGTTGCAGAGGCTGACTACATTATGCCTTATACACAGGGTGATCTTTCTTCTCTGGCTGCTCCGTATTCTGACTTCATCGACGATGTTGATGGTAAGCTGAAGACAGCTGGTATCGCTCAGTACACAGTAGACCTCGGTACTAACCCGGATGGTAAGCTGGTTGCTCTTTGCTATCAGTGCACTGGTGGTGCTATGATCTACTCTGCTTCCATCGCTAAGGAAGTATTCGGTTCTGATGATCCGGCAGAGGTTAAGAAGGCTGTTGGTGGTGGATCCGGTAACTGGGATACATTCAAGCAGGCTGCTGCTAAGCTGAAGGAAAAGGGCTACGCTGTATGCGCTGACTTCGGTGACCTTTGGAACGTTTGTGAGAAGGCTGCTGCTACACCGTGGGTTGTTGACGGTAAGGTTAACATCGACCCGCAGAGAGATGCTTACATGGATCTCATTAAGGAAGCTTATGATAACAACTGGACCAACGAGACAGGTAACTGGAACGACGCTTGGTACGCTGCTATGAACGGTGAGTCCAAGGATCCTAAGACAAACGAAACACGTAAGGTATTCGCTTTCTTCGGACCTGCATGGCTGATCAACTACACAATGGGTGATCACTCCGCTAACACAAAGGGTGACTGGCGTGTATGCGAATCTCCGGTAGGCTTCTGGTGGGGCGGTTCTTGGCTCTGCGTAAACAAGAAGGGCATTGAGAACGCTGACAAGAAGGAATTCCTTTCTAAGTTTGTTGAGTGGGTAACACTTGATAGCTCTGACACAGGTCTCCAGTATCTGTGGGCTTCCGGTGCTATGAACGACAACGGCACAAAGGATACAGTTGCTTCCTCTACAGTACTTGCTAAGGTTAAGGGCGACATGGCTCTCCTCGGCGGTCAGGATGCATTCCCGATCTTCATCTCTGCTACAAGCTTCGCTTCTGCTAAGTGCAAGAGCCTCTACGACGATCAGCTCAATGGCGTATTCACAGATAACGCTGCTGACTATGCTCGTGGCAAGATCTCCAAGGAAGATGCTATCAACAACTTCAAGGATGCTTGCGCTGAGAAGGGTATCGATATCTAATTGATCAGATACTAAACTCACATCAAGAGAATTGATGTAAACAATTAAAGATTCGGAGGCGGACGAAAGGGATTTCGCCGCCTCCTTTCTTTATTTACTTTAAGTGAACGGTGGTGTTAATTTTGAAACGAAAAAAACTCGTTAATTACTCAAAATACGGATACCTGTTTGCTATTCCATTTCTTATTGCTTTTCTTATTTTCACTTTTTACCCGATTATGTACACCTTGCTGATTGCGTTTACGAATCAGAAGGGTATTATTCCACCAAAGTTGAAAATCGCTGACAATCCTTTCGAGAGTTTCCAATATCTCTTCAAACCGAGAGGAGCTACAGGAAAGATGAGTTACTTCCTGGATGCGTTAATTAATACGGCGAAGATTTGGATTATCAACTTTATTCCGCAGTTAACCCTAGCTCTTCTGCTTGCTGCATGGTTTACTGATAACCGTGTTAAGGTTAAGGGTGCAGGTTTCTACAAGGTAGTTTTCTATCTGCCTAATATCATTACAGCAGCTACGATCGCTATTCTGTTCCGTACGCTGTTTGGATATCCTGCAGGATACCCGATCAACGACATGCTCATTAAGCTCGGCATTTTCAAGAGAGCATTCTTCTTCCTTGATAATGGTATGGCTTCGCGAGGTATCGTTGAGTTCATCCAATGCTGGCAGTGGTATGGTTCTACTATGATCACATTGATCGCTGCAGTTATTGGTATCAACCCGGAAATTTTCGAAGCTGCCGAAATCGATGGTGCCGGCAGATGGAGAAAATTCTGGAACATTACAATTCCGAGCTGCCGTCCGATTATGCTGTTCACACTCGTAACATCTATGATCGGTGGTCTTTCCATGTTCGATATCCCGCTGCTCTTTGGTGAAGGTAAGCAGAAACTGGGTCTCCAGACGATCGCTATCTACATCTATCAGACAGCACTTAAGGATCCTTACATGTACAACCGTGCTGCTGCAGCAAGTATCATCCTCTTCCTCATCATCATGGTTATTTCCGCAGGTCTGTTCTGGCTCCTGAGAGACAAGGATGCTGCGAAGATGGCTAAGCTGAAGAAGCAGGAAATGAAGCGTGCTAAGGCACTTGGAAGGGGGGTGTAATTCATGGCAACTAATGATGTAGCACTGCACTCCAAAACAAAGTCAGATATCGTCTTTAAGACCGTGATTTACATCGTATGTACGATCCTGGCAATCTTGAGTCTGTTCCCGTTCGTCGTTATGCTGATCAACGGTACCAGATCTACAACTCAGATTCAGAACACAGCGGTATCCATTATCCCGGGTTCCCACTTGTTTAAGAACATCAAGCTGCTCGGTGAGAAAGAGACGTTTAAGCCTCTCGTAGGTATGAAGAACTCCTTCATCATCTCTGTATCGGTTACCATTCTGAACATTTACTTCTCCTGCTTAACAGCTTATTCCATCCATGCATATGACTGGAAGATGAAGAAGGCGTTCTTCTCGTTGATCATCGGTATCATGTGCCTCCCTGGTACAGTTACAATGATCGGTTTCTATCGTACTTGCTATCAGCTGCACCTGACGGATAACAAGCTCATGCTTATCCTCCCGGCTATCGCAGCTCCGATGACAGTATTCTTCATGAAGCAGTACCTCGAAGGTTCGCTCTCAATGGATATCGTTGAGTCCGCACGTATCGATGGTGCAAGCGAGTTCAGAACATTCAACTCGATCGTACTTCCGATCATGAAGCCGGCTATGGCGACACAGGCTATCTTCTCTTTCGTAGGTTCCTGGAACAACTACTTCCTGCCTATGATCCTGTTCAACAAGCCGAAGAACTACACAATGCCTATCATGGTAGCGTGCCTGAACGAGGATATTTACAAGACTGAGTTCGGTTGTATCTATCTCGGCCTCTCCATGACAGCACTTCCGCTTATCATTATCTATCTGTTCCTCAGTAAGTACATCGTAAGCGGTGTCGCTCTCGGTTCCGTTAAGGGTTAATTTCCCGCTAACGATCGGTCTAGAAAGAGCGATAAAACACAAAAAGAAATGGGATGCCCCTTCCGCGATGAGAATCGCGAAGAGGCATCTCTTTTTATGTCTTCTTCAGTTTTTCGAGTGAAGGAATCAGTACAGCGGCAGGTCATCCGGAATAGATACCGGAGCAGTGCTTTCAGATTCGGAAGAGGGCGGAACGGGTGTTCCTGCGACCTGTCTGCTCTGACGGTATTCTGACGGGGTCATGCCCGTGGAATTTCTAAAGCTCCGGGTGAAACTTGTCAGGTTGTTAAAGCCGGTCTGGAAAGCGATCTCGGTGACCGTTGAAGGAGTCTCGGAGAGAAGGACCTTAGCGGCCTGCATTCTTCTGTGCATCAGGTAATCCGCGAAGGTGACATCCGTATAGTCCTTGAAAAGACGCGAGAAGTGATACTTGGAGAAGCCGGCGTAGTCGGCGGCCCACTCGAGTGTGATTTCATCCATATAGTGTGAGTTGATGTGGTTAATGAGAGATCTGAACTTCTCGTACTTGCTCTTGGTCTTGGCGTCCTCGGTGCGTATCGGTGCGAATTGCGGATTTGTCGCAGCAAGAAGACTGAAGACTTCCAGAAGCTTCGAATAGATCGGCATTTCCAAGACCATGTTCGTATACATGAAGTACTGGTCGTTGATCGCCATGAATGCTGAATAGATCTTCCCGTAGATCGTCGGATAGGTCGAATCGTTGACCAGACGGGGTTCGCTGAAGAACTCCTCGAGGAAAGAAAACTCGTAGAACTCTTTTATGAAATCGACCGCAAAGAGATAGATGAAGCGGCATCCTTCGTTCTGACACTCGATCTCGTGCAGCATCTCCGGCGGGATGAAAAGAATGTCGCCGGGCGTAATGACATAACTCTTGCCATTTACAATATATTTGTATTCGTTTTCGATCGGGATACAGATCTCTAGAACAGCGTGCTTGTGCTGGGAGAAGTTACCGAACTGGTTGTTATACCAGATACGGATACTGGTTTCCGGCACCAGATCAACGTCCTCGTCCTCGCCGTGGAGTACGCGCTTGGAAAAGCTGCGGACCGGCTGGCTGTAGATCAGGGGCGTGGACTCGTCATATCCGGGACGGATGCCATGGTTTTGGATGATATCTTCATTCATAGACACAGTATATCAGATTCCGCGAAGGAAGAAAGAACGATTCTTCCGCGGCCTACTCGAAATCGGGGATGAAGCTTTCGCTGACGGTGCCGCCTTCCTGGATAAACGCATTTTCCTGCCCCATAAGATCGAGGTGGTCGATCATGGAACGGTAATGTTCCGGCGGCAGGGGACGGCTCAGTTCTTCCGGAGCACCCGGCATGGGGGTGTACTGGTTCATGAGACTGATCGTGATCCTGTTCCCGTATGTCTCACACAGATAATCGAGAATATGCTTCGTGTCGAAGAGAAGTCCCGGGAGCATGAGGTGACGGACGATGACTCCTCTTTCCATGATGCCTTCTTCGTTAAAGCACTGCTCGGGCTGCTGGCGGACCATCTCGGCGATAGCTTCCTTTGCCCGATCGAAGTAGTCGGACGCGTGCGCGTACCTGCTGCTGATCTTTTTGGAAAAGAACTTCATGTCGGGAAGGTAGATGTCGATCGTGCCTTCGAGAGACCGGATCGTCTCTGCTGACTCGTAACCGCCACAGTTATAAAGGGTCGGGACAGTAAGGCCTTTTGCCCTTGCGAGGCGCACGCCCTCGATGATGTGCGGTACGAAATGGGTACCCGTGACGAAATTGATGTTCTTTGCGCCCTGCGATTGAAGATCGAGCATCGCTTCAGCGAGCTGTTCTACTGTATAGACACGGCCGGGCAGAGGATACGGACCGGTGCTTCCGCCGTTTTCGGAAGAAGCGGAGTATTCAGTAGTGGATGGTTCAGAAGCGGATGCCGGCGAGGTTTTTACCCTTCTGGAGATCTCGTGATTCTGACAGAAGATGCATCCTAAGCTGCAGCCGGTGAAGAAGATGGTGCCGGAGCCGGTTTTCCCCGAGATGCAGGGTTCTTCCCACATGTGAAGACCGACTCGGGAGATGCGGAGCTCATCGCTCATGCCGCAGAATCCGAGCCGGGAAGAAGTTGAGGAGCTGCCGCCTGTAAGTCTTCTGTCTGCGCCGCACTCTCTTGGACAGAGTGTGCACGCGCGGTATGAAGAAAACGCCGCTGGTTTATCCGAAGCGGAAGAATGGTCGGCAGAAGATGGGAAAAAAGTGCTTTTTGAGCAGAATTCCACGAAAAACAAGCTCCTTTTCATTCATTTCTTATCAGTATATCGCATTGACAGGAAAAAGGCTTCTTTCATACAATAATCACGTAAAAAGGAAGGTGATGTCATGTGATCGGTTCCCGCCATGAAGAATGCGGTGTTTTCGGGATCTTTGACCGGGATGGTCTGAAGATCGCGCCGCTGGTATACTACGGTCTTTTTGCCCTGCAGCACAGAGGCCAGGAGAGCTGCGGCATCGCCATCAATAACGACGGATGGATCCGCTGCCAGAAGAACATGGGTCTGGTCAGCGAAGTCTTTACTCACGACATGATCAATTCCCTTGAGGGTACGATCGCAATCGGACATGTCAGATATTCCACGACCGGTGCCAGCGTTCTGAAGAACACGCAGCCGCTCGTTACCCAGTACGTAAAGGGTACACTTTCCCTTGCACATAACGGAAATCTTACCAATGCCATCACCCTGAGACAGAAGCTCGAGGAAGAAGGCGCATTTTTCCAGACGACCGTAGATTCGGAGATCATCGCATATCTCGTGGCGAAAGAGCGTACGAGAACACCTTCTGTCGAGGAGGCGGTCGAGAAGGCGATGGAGCAGATCCAGGGCGGATATGCGCTTCTGGTCATGAGCCCGAAGAAACTGATCGCTGCCAGAGATCCGTATGGCTTTAAGCCGCTCTGCATGGGTAAGATAGGCAACTCCTATGTATTTGCATCGGAGACCTGTGCACTCGATGCCGTCGGCGCCAAGTACGAGCGCGACGTCGAGCCGGGTGAGATCATCGTAGTGGATGAAGAGGGGATCTCTTCAATCCGCACACACTGCAGAGGCATCTGCAACATGTGCATTTTTGAGTACATTTACTTTGCCCGTCCGGACAGCCGGATCGACGGCAAGAGCGTTTATGAAGCAAGACTTCAGGCAGGAAGACTCCTGTGCCGTCAGCATCCGGTCGATGCAGACGTGGTTATCGGCGTTCCGGAATCGGGACTCGACGCGGCATCCGGATTTGCGGAAGAAGCAGGGATCCCGGCAGTCCGCGGCTTCATGAAGAATACCTATATCGGAAGAACATTTATCAAGCCTGAGCAGGGACAGCGCCAGGAAGCGGTCCGCATCAAGCTGAACCCTGTTGCGGAAGCAGTCCGCGGCAAGCGTGTCGTTCTGATCGATGACTCGATCGTACGAGGAACGACGATGGCGAATATCGTCCGCATGTTAAGAGAGGCCGGTGCGACAGAAGTACATGTACGTATCAGTTCGCCGCCGTTTATCTCTCCCTGTTACTATGGCACAGACGTGCCGAGCTGTGACCAGCTGATCGCCTGCCAGCATACGATCCCGGAGATCTGCGAGATCCTGGGTGCTGATTCCCTCGGTTATCTTGAGGTGGATTCGCTCGGCGACCTGATCGGAGATAAAGGACACAATTTCTGCGATGCCTGCTTTACCGGAAACTATCCGAATATCGAGACCGGCATCGATATGATGAACGCATAAGGAGACGACATGATCTCAGCAGTGATTTTTGATATGGACGGAGTGCTTTTCGACAGTGAGCCGTACCATGACCAGACCACTACATCCATTCTCGAAAGCTATGGGGCGAAGGGCGCCTACGAGGCGATCCGTCCGTATGTCGGAAGATCCCCGGAGGATATGTGGACGGCCATGAAGGCCAAGTACGATATCCCGGCGTCTGTCGAAGATCTTGTGGAACTCCAGTGGAAGAAGAATGTTGCCGGACTTAAGGACAGCGGACTCGAGAGATCGGAAGGGCTGTCTGAGCTTCTGGAATTCTGTCATGAAAAGGGCATCCGCGTGGCGGTGGCGTCCTCATCGAGACAGGACTTCATCGAGGCGGTTTTCGATCATCTCGATCTTTGGAAATATGTGGAAGTGTTTGCCAGCGGCTCCGAGGTCGAAAACGGCAAGCCCATGCCGGATATCTATCTTCTTGCGGCGACCCGTCTGGATGTCGATCCGGAGAGATGCCTGGTTGTGGAAGATTCCACTGCGGGCGTGCAGGCAGGGCGCATGGCCGGCATGTACACCATAGGGTATGATAACCCGACGAGCGGCGGACAGAACGTAAATGCCGCGGATGTGGTCGTAAAGTCTCTTTCCGAGATCCCGAAGATCATCGAGCAGCTTTCGCAGGTGAAGATCCTGCCGGTCACATCGCCGACGAGAAAGATGGCGGTCGTATCTCTGGCGCAGATCATCTGGAACGAGTGGTTTCCGAAGATCATCTCCCAGGAGCAGGTCAACTACATGGTCGAGATATTCCAGAGTATGCCGGCCATCGATAAGGCGATCGAGGAAGAGGGATATCAGTATTTCCTCGAAGTGCTGGGAGACACGCCGATCGGATATATGGGTGTTAAGGAGCAGGAGGATGCGCTTCTGCTCAGTAAGCTTTATCTCATGAAGCCTTTCCGCGGCCAGAGACGAAGCAATGTTTTCTTTGAAAAAGCCGAAGAGATCGCACGCGAAAAAGGTAAGGACAAGGTCCGCCTTTATGTAAACCGCTATAACTATAATTCCATCCGGGTTTATCTGAGAAGGGGCTTCCGTATCGTGAAGGAAGAGAAGACCGATATCGGAGGCGGCTTTATCTGCGATGATTATATAATGGAAAAAGAAATCTGAACGGAAAACCGTCCGAACGGTTGGAATCCTCCCGATATGCTATAATGGTTCTGTTCATGCGCGCGGGGTATAGCGCGTTTCTTAAGGTCAAGGGAAACAGGGTCGGAGGTTTACTGTGAAATTTCTCAAACGTGTTGCGGCGGTGGTGCTGACAGCAGGTATTCTTGCCGGTGCGGCAGGGTGCTCTAAATCGCACAAGGCTTTCAGTTATTCAGATGTTGAGGATATTCCGTACAGCAGGCTTGCTGAGAAGTATGAAGATGTAACGGTTTTCAGCTCCGATATTATGAACCCGACGATGCTGGAAGGTAAGCCGGCCTACATCAAGTGTAAGGATCTGGATGCACAGTCGGTTTATAACGTCATTGTGAACCGCTTTCACACGCTTCCGGTTGCCGAAGTGAAAGATGCTTTCTATATGTGCTGCTGGCAGGAGGATAAAGCCGGTACGCCGACGGATACGACGATATATATCCTGACGTTCAAGGATTCTTCTACGGCGGAGAGAATATTCGGAGCTCTTGAGGTAAGTCTGATCCTGGGCTGGCCCAATGGTAAAAATGCATCCGGCAAAAAAGGATACCAGTACAGCACCGTGTATTTCGAATCCGAAACCGGCACTTATGAGAGAGGCCTCTATCGCAGCAAGAATACGGTCCTGTTTGTTAAAGGTGTCTGCAATGACGGCAGAGACGATGATCTGGTCGCCGAATTCTGCAATAAACTCGATGTGGTTACTCCGGTAAAAGCAAAATAAGAAGAAACTCCTTCTTGCACTCTTTAGACTATCGTGATAGTATAGACTATAAGAATAGTCTGGCGTACAGGAAAGGAGACCTGTTTATGTTTTTCGGTAATTTATTCCGGCGTAAAACATCCATACTGACCTTAAATACGGGCCACCTTCCGGCGTCAGGCGTGATCGCTGCTGTCATGATCACGTCGATCGTTCTTTCTTCGCTGTGTCTTTCTGCCTGCGGAAGGAAACCGACGCCTACAACGACGGAAACAACAGAAGACACGCGCCCGACGGAATCGATCGCACAGGTCGGGGATGTCCCGGATGCTTTTAAAGAAATCATAGAAGAAGACAGGTTCCGGCATGTGGAGGCTTTTGCTGACCGTCTGATGGAGGTTACGGCCACTTCATCAGAGGACGGAAAGACAATTACGCACACGGTCACCATGATGGACCTCTACGGAGAGAATATTGCTTCCTATACGCTTGAAACAAACGATGCGTACGGCGTGACGTCGGTCACACCGACATCAGACGGCGGGTTCATCTTCGCGGTCGGCTTCAACGGAAGCTATATCCCGGGAAGGGATCAGATCGAGACGGGATACCACTCGCGGATCATCAAGTGCGATGACGACGGGCAGGTGCTTTTCGATAAGAAAATGGACAGCGTGGAGATCGGTGCACTGGGGACCTGCATCGAGAAGGACGGACGTTACTGGTTCTTCGGAAGGCACAGGGCCCCGGAGGAGTTAAAGAAGTATGGAAAAGACGACGTATATATCCAGGTTATCGATGAAAACGGAAATGAAGTGAATCAGCGTTTTATCGGGGGAAGCAGATCTGATCGGCTCGATAATGTCGAGAAGACGGCGGACGGGTTCATTCTTGAAGTGACGTCGCAGTCGGATGACGGGGATTTCACAGGTTCAGATGCCGGATACCATGAGGTCAACTGGCGGGTAGTGATCAGCGATGATCTGGAGATCGTGGAAAAGGATATCGTTCCCGACCGGTTCGGTATCAGGATCAAAGTCGGAGAGAAGGACGGAGAGCCGCTTTATTCGCGTGATGAGATGTTCTCGGACTTTGACGCCGGCTTCGTAGAAGCGTATATTGACTACGGCGACACCTACCTGATCGTGTCGAACCATCAGACAGGACAGTGCGAGCATCAGCCTGCGTATATAAGCTCGATCTGGTATTACTGGGAGACTGTTTATTCCATGTACGATAAGAGCGGAACGCTGGTATTCCGGGCTTCCGTGGATTCGAGCCCGGACTATTCGAAGTATGATAATGAATTTCCGGTGACGTGAAAAAGAGAGAAAAACGGCGAAAATCGATGAATTTTGCAAAATCGTCGAGATTTTTTGCAAAAAAGTGTTGACATAACCTCCCTGCGCATATATTATAGGGAAGCGCCCGAAAAAGAGGGCCTTTTATGCGTATACTTTTAGGAGGAAGAAGTCCATTATGAAGACATTTGTTGCTACACCATCAAATATCGAGAGAAAATGGTACGTAGTTGATGCTTCCGGCAAGACACTTGGCCGTCTGGCTACTGAAGTTGCAACTGTTCTGCGCGGCAAGAATAAGCCGACATACACACCTTTCATCGATACAGGAGATTATGTAATCGTCATCAACGCTTCCAAGCTCGTTCTCACAGGTAACAAGCTGGATAAGAAGATGTACCGTTATCACACAGGCTATGCCGGCGGACTGAAGGAGACATCCTACAGAAAGCTTATGGATACGAAGCCGGAGAAGGCTTTCGAGTTGGCAGTGAAGGGTATGCTCCCGAAGAATGCTCTCGGACGTCAGATGTTCAAGAAGCTCAAGGTTTATGCAGGTGCTGAGCATGATCACGCTGCACAGAAGCCGGAAGTTCTGAACTTCGAAGCATAATATAGGGAGGAATAAGTTACATGGCTAAGAAAGCTACTAAGGTTTACTTCTATGGCACAGGTCGTCGTAAGAATGCTGTAGCATGCGTACGTCTTCTTCCTGGCACAGGCAAGATCACAATCAACGATAAGGATATGGACGATTACTTCGGTCTCGATACTCTGAAGCTCATCGTTCGTCAGCCGCTCGTAGCAACAGCTACAGAAGGCAAGTTCGATATCATCTGCAAGGCAGTCGGCGGCGGTATTTCCGGTCAGGCCGGTGCTATCCGTCACGGTATCTCCCGTGCTCTGGTTCAGGCAGATGAAGAAGCTTACAAGGCAATTCTTAAGAAGGCCGGTTTCCTCACACGTGACGCACGTATGAAGGAAAGAAAGAAGCCGGGTCTCAAGAAAGCCCGTAAGGCATCCCAGTTCAGTAAGCGTTAATCGAAGGGTTACTTCGGTTATCGTCTTCGGACGAAAGACAAGTGCTTTTACAAAAGAACCGTTCCGATCGGAGCGGTTCTTTTTCTTTTGCCTGTGTTTTACTGCAAACTATGCACGCAGAAGTGCAGACTATGCAAAAGCCCTTGTCACGGGCGATTATATCGGTAGAATAAAATCAGCAAAGAGAGACAGGATGGTGACAAATGAGAATCAGACTGAACATTTCAGACGGGCATTATGAAGAAGTAAAAAAGGAACTTCTTGATGCCGGATTCGAGATCAGCGAGGAGGGAGAGTATATTCTTTCCGAAAGCGGATCGGTCGACAGTCCTTTTGTCATCGCCAGAGACGAAGAAGGACAAAAAGTCCATATAGCTTCCGACGATATCATCTATATCGAGAGCTTCGGGCACGATGTGGAAGTGCACACCACCGAGGGCCGGTTCTTCGCTTCGGAGCGCCTGTATCAGCTGGCGGAAAAACTTGACCGCGAACAGTTCTTCCGTGTCAGTAATTCCGTCATCATCTCGAAAAAGCATGTCCGCAAGATCCGTCCGGCGATCTCCATGAAGTTTGTTCTGACGATGGACGACGGGACGATCGTGGATGTGACAAGAAGCTACTACTATGCATTTAAGGAGTTCTTCGGGATCTGAGCCCGGGGAGTTTACTGGAGGTACAAGATGTTATACATACTGAATACACAGACTGAATCGACAAAGACCAGCGGCGCAGGTGTTCCGCTGGTGGCATTCCTTATCATCTGCGCGATGCTGCTGGCCGGATTTTTCATCTATATGATTTCCCGCTTTCTTTACCGCCGTCATCTCGACCGCGTGGTTGCCGGAAAGGAAAGAGACGTGCATACACACGTGGCGGATCCGTACACCGTGGCAAAGATTCTTGTTGCCGTGTTCATGATCGTTTCGCTGGTGTGGTCGATGGTGACGATCGTCAAGCTCAAGTCCGACATGAAATACATGAAGGAAGACCTGGAAGACAAGATCCGCTTCCTGGAGGGATCCCTTGAAGAGCAGAAGATTGAGAGACAGAATGCGGCCTCACTTCTTAAGAGCTGTGGCTACATGTTTGTGAAGTTTGATACGGAAAAAGATATGGTCGAAGTGAACTTCGAGGTCGTTCCGAAAAATGCGTCGGACAAGACGAGACTGTCTGTTTCCTGGGGAGGAAGCTCCGTGGCTCTGACCGATTATTCGGGAATCTACCGCGGGACAGTCGCCGTGCCTGCATTTGAGTATATCGATGCGTATCCGGTCCTTACGATCCAGAACGGCGACATGCTCGAAACCGAGGAGCTCAGATCGACGATCATGGGATATCCTGCGGAAAAGTGCTTCATGGGAATGCTGCCACATGAGTATGGTTTCTCGATGGACCCTGAAAAGGACGGGAAGATCGTTATTAACGGAACCGTCAGGATGGATGGCGGACGCAAGGTCGTATCAGACGCTCTTGTAACGAAAAAGACTCTGGTCCTCAGCGCCGGCGGAAAAGAACTGAAGCGTGTCCGGATCATCCCGGACAGCCAGGGTGAGACCGCAGATGTATCGGGTGTTTACGATGTGGGCGCTGATGACATACTTTGCATGGATCTGGAGATCGAGACGGACTGCGGCTGGATCGTTACTATTCCTGTCGCGGCGATCAACACGGATGGCAGCAACGCCCGTGAAGCAGGAGAACTGATGACCATCTGCGACGCATCGGGATCAGTGCTTTTCGAGACGATGGTGTGATCCCGGATTTTATGACGGCAAGGTCACACGAAGGACACACGGCTCTGCTATAGTCAAATCATAAGGTCTTATAAATGGATGTTTTCTCTGGAAAAAGGGTTCGGAGGTTGAACATGAAGAATCTTGATTTGGCGAAGCGGGCCGTAATCATTTGGCTCTGCTTGTCTATGCCTGTTTCGGCAAGCGCATGTAAGAAAAAATCGAAAGGGGCAGAGAATATGACAGAAGTACTGGCTTCGGATCCGTATTTCAACTCTGAGGTATATGATCTTCAGATCCCGCTCGATGATACGAAAGAAATCAGGACATTGGATGTTCTCTCGGTCGATTATCTCGGGGATCAGGTGTCTGTCCAGTATGAAGTGTCTTACGTTACGCCAGAGGTCTATGACATTTTTCAGCAAAGCAGGGATTATAACAAAGCCGGAACGGCAGTCTTTGATCTTAAGGGGAATCTGATCTCAAACGAACAGTCCGAGCTCGGCGGAAGCAAGGCGGCTTCATTCAGGACCCACGATAAAGAAGGGAATACCGTGAGCTTGTGCAGGGTGCAGGAGCCCGGGGTCAACAAACTGGTCACCGAGATCGTGTTTTCCGATGAGACGGGAAAAGAACTGAAGCGTATTCCGGTGGATGCTCCGGGAGACCTGAAATATGCATGGTTCTTTACACTCCAGCTGCTTGAAGATGGCCGGATGATCCTAACAGAAACATCCGGAACTCCTCATGTAATTGACGGGAACGGAAGGTATCTCTTTGCGATCACTTCCATGGAGTGTACCCCGGCAAGCGATGTTTTTTCTTCGGAAGGCAAGTACTATGTGATTACCAGACCCCATGACTTACAGGGTAATTGTAAGCTGTCCGAAGTCGATATGACGACCGGTACGATCAGGCCCGGCAGGGAACTTATGAACTTCTATCTGGACCCGCGCCTGATGGTCGCAGGTGAAGATGGCATCTACTCCTCTTCGACGTCAGGTATCTTCAGACTGAATCCGTCTACCTGTGAACTTGAAGAGGTGTTAAACTGGAATCAGACGGATCTGAACCGGAATACATTAAGTACGATACGGTGTTATCCGAAGAACAGCGATGAGATCATTGCCGTATCGCAGGGAGGTTTCGTGTCGATAAAGAATGAGCCGATCCATGTCGTGCATCTTTCCCGTGCTTCGAGTAATCCTCATGCGGGAAAGAAGACCCTGAATGTCGGCGGATTTGTGATTCCGAATAAGATCTACGACTATTGCTGCCAGTACAATGCGGATCCGTCTCACAAGGCCAGGATGCTGGTCACCGATTACAGTGAGAAGATCGACCAGACGAATGCGATGGCATCCTTAAAAGAACTGGAAGATAAGCTGCGTCTCGATCTGATGAGCGGAACCGGTCCGGATATTCTGGTCAACTTTTCCAGCAGCGATGAGTTTGCCAGAGACGATCTGCTTGTGGATCTGAATCCGTACATTGACGGGCCGGATGGACTTGACCGCTCGGAGTTCTTCGATAATATCTTCCGTGCTGCGGAAGTAGACGGAAAACTCTACTGTGCACCGATTGCATTCCGGCTGGCAGGATATATGGAAAATACGGACATTCTGGAAACCGACAGGAACTGGACGCTGGATGATCTGGATCAGGCGGTATCCTCACTCTCCGGAGATGCGGAGATTTTCCCAGACACGGAGTATGACAGTCTCCTGTACAATTTTATAGGTGCGGATACAACCAAATACATGGATCGCGAGAAGAAGGAGACGCACTTTCTCTGCGACAGTATGAAACGGATACTTCAGGAGACCAGAAAGTATGGGAAATCGAAGGTTTCCGATCCGGATATGCAGAGCTCCCGAACAATTCTTGTGGACAGCGGATACTTCGATATCTATGGTTATAATCCGGCTGAACCGGGCGGGGAGGCGCTTTTCCGTGAGGGAAACTATGCAATGATTTCCGCATATATCCCGGATGCGGCGGAATATGCTTATCTGCAAGGTCTTGCCGGTAATAAAGGAAAACTCGTCGGTTATCCGTCGCATGACGGGGATGGCGTGATCGCGAATCTTTCTTTCTCGTTATCGATCGTAAAGTCTTCTTCCTTCAGGGATGAGGCCTGGGACATCATCCGCGGATTATATGAAGATGAGCCGCAGACGATGCTTGCTTCGGAGATCTCCAGTTTCGAGCCATCGTATTTCCCGCTGAGGAGAAGTGCTTTTGAAAAGACAAGTAAAGACATGTTTGAAAAGGTGGATAAAGCTTATAAGAAGTGGGTCAAAGATTCCGCGGATCCGAGTAACGCGATCACTTTCGTGTATTTCCCGCTGAAGGAAGGGATCTATGAGGATCTTCTGGAGACTATTGAGAGCATACGGTATACCTATCATTCGTATGATTCGCTGAGTAATATCCTGTCAGAAGAGACTGCCGGGTATTTCGCGGGATCACGTTCAGAAGAGGACGTTCTTAAGAATATCGATAACCGCGCCAGACAGATCCTGCAGGAAAGATAAATACATAGGAGGCCGGGAGGAAATTAAAATGTATCAATATGGGAAACGGGTCATCGCGGCCGTGCTCTGCTGCTCGATCGGACTGGCATGTACGGCCTGCAAAAAGACCTCGAAAAAGGATGGCAAAAAACGGGTCGTAAAGGAAAGCGATACTTTCTTCGAATCGGAAGTGACTGAATTGAAGCTCCCTGTAAATGAGTCGAAGGAAGTGGAGTCACTGTATATAAGTGATATTGATTTCCTGGGGGACCGCGTACAGGTCAGTTACAGTGTATCGTATTCGGGCATTAAATTTTTCGGACCGGATGAAACAGTCCCGGAGGGATATGATCCGGATGAGTTCTTCTTCTCCGGTGAAGCGGTGTACGACCTTCAGGGACAGCTTATAAGTTCCGGAAAAAGCACCGGGAGCAAATCGGAAGAAGTATCTGCCACGACTACGGATGCGGATGGGAACAAAGTGCTTTTCCTGCGGACTTTCGAAGAGGACGGAAAACAGGAGTGCAGGATCGTCTTCCGGAATAAAGCCGGTGACACGGTAAAAGAACTGGTGCCGGAAACTCCATGGAAACCAGAAGAACGGATCATCAGTAAAATACGTGTGCTTCCGGATGGGAAGATCATATTGCAGGAGGCGGACAGCTCTTCATCTCCCGCATATGTTTTCGACGAAAACGGCAAGTATCTCTTCGTGCTGTCGTCTGTTGACCTGGGCCTGGCAAGTGATGTTTTCATGCAGAACGGGAAGTACTATGCCATGACCATGCCAACTGACTTCATGGATAATTACACCTGTATGATCAGTGAGATCGATATGAAGACCGGCACGATCAAAAAAGGGGAAAAACTAAGTGCGGCGATCCAGTCGGATACAGTTGTTGTTGCCGGGGACGGAATGTATGTGACGTCTCCTCAGAGGATCTCGAAAGTAGATGTGGAGACCGGAAAACTTGTGGAGATCTTCGACTGGAACCAGACCGATATCGACAGAGGTATCCTCGATCGTATCTCAAGCTATCCGGTGAATGAAAACGAGTTCTATGTGATCTCGCAGAACTTCCTTGCAGATTTCAATAACCAGTCTGCGTATCTGGTACACCTTAAGCGTGCGGAGAAGAATCCCCATGCCGGCCAGAAGATCCTTTTCCTGGGAGGAATGGGGATCTCTTCGGACATGTATAAGTATGTGAACCGGTATAATTCGGATCCTGCCCATTCACTCCGGATCGAGACGATCGACTATCTCTATGAGGACAGTGAATCTATTTCCGATAATGAAGCGGTCGCGGCTAAGAAGAGAGAACTGATCCTGAGGTTCATGAGCGGTGATGCGCCGGATATCCTTATGGATTTTTCGGGGATGGATAATCTTGCAAACGACAGTGTCCTTGCGGACCTGAATCTGTATATTGACGGAAGCAACGGGCTTTCCAGGGATGAATACTTCGACAATCTGTTCCGTTCTATGGAGACGGACGGAAAACTCTATTTCGCGCCGCTGGCCTTCCAGCTGAACGGATTTTTCGTGAATACCAATCTGATGGATGTTGGAGAAAACTGGACCTTCGATGATCTGGACCGTGCGGCGGAGGAACTTCCGGAAGACAAAATGCTGATGGCGAAGAAGGACTGCAAAGATCTTCTCATGGTGTTTATGGGTTCGGATCAGTCTGAATTCACGGACTATAAGAAGAAGGAGGTCCACTTCTCCTGTGACAGCATGAAAAAGATCCTCGAAGAGACCAAAAAGTACGGAAATACGGAAGGGAAATCTCCCCGGACAGTCATTCCTTCGAGCGTCGGCGCAAGTGAAAACTACCATAATATCCCGGGACTCGATATGGACGGGATCATGTTCTATAAGGATTCGGTCGATCTCGGCTCGCTCCTTTACACCGGACAGTATGCGATGGCGGAATTATCCGTCAGGAGTTTTACCGATTACAACTTTTACAAGAAAGTCGTTGATGGAAAAGGAAAGTTCGTCGGTTACCCGTCCGTGGATGGAAAAGGAATCACGGCTATGGCGACCCATTCGCTTTCGATCCTTGCTTCCTCCGATTATAAAGATGAAGCCTGGGAGATCATTAAGAGCTTCTATACGGAGGAAGGGCAGACGGCACTTATCAATAACAAAGGTGTCAGGGAGTACGGACTTCCGATGATGAAGCGTGTCTTTGATAAGATGGGCAGCGATTCGCTCAAGCTCATCAACGAAGCATATGATTACGCCCGAAAGGATCCGGAGATGGGAGACCACTATCACATCGTGTATTTCCCGGCGGATGAAGGCATGCCTGACGAGCTCCGGTCTCTCGTCGAAAATGTCCGGTACTCCGCGCATGTGAATATGTCGGCCATGGGGATCATTCAGGAAGAAGCGGCTGCATACTTTCAGGATTCAAGATCTGCGGAGGATGTGCTGAGGAACATCGATAACCGTGCCAATCAGCTGGTACAGGAACAGTAGATATGTTTTTCCTCTGATTTCTCAATTCTTTCTCAGTAAGAGGGCCGATTTAAAAATCTGGTGGAAATCTTTTATAAAGCGCGCGGGAATTGTATTTCGGCGCGCTTTTTGGCACAATAGGGGCAGAAAATAAGGCGGCGCGAAGCCCGGCTGTGACGTAAGCGGCAATGAGGGCACGTGGCGCATTAGAAAGAGGACATCAATGATCATCTATAACGCGGAAATCTACACGATGGAGGGCGATACGATCCAAAACGGATACGTGGTCTTCGACAGGAAGGCGATCCTCGAGGTCGGATCCGGCGACGGCTGGCAGACCTGGATGGAGAAAACGGGAAAAGAAAACCCCGATCTCTATGTGCGTCGTGACTTCGCAGAGAACGATGAGAAGACGGACCTGATGAACACGATCGATGCCAAGGGCGCGAGACTGTACCCGGGCTTTATCGATGCGCATTCGCACCTCGGCCTTTTCGATGACGGCCTGACCGATGAGGGATCTGACGGAAACGAGATCGTTTCTCCTATTTCTCCGGACCTTCGTGCGATCGACGGTATGCATAACGCGGATCCGTGCTTCAAGGAAGCAAGAGAGGGCGGCGTGACGATGGTCGCGGCAGGCCCGGGATCGGCCAATATCGTGGGCGGCCAGTTCGCGCTTGTAAAGACCTATGAAAAGACGATCGACAGAGCGGTCGTTGATCCTTTTATCGCCATGAAGGCGGCCCTCGGCGAGAATCCGAAGATGTGCTACGGCAAGGAGAACAAGGCGCCCCAGACACGTATGGGCAACGCGGCGCTCCTGCGCGGTGTTCTCTCCGAGACGATCGAATACTACGAGAAGAAGCAGCAGTCCGAGGAGAAGTGGGCAGAGTACAGGGAAGCCGTCGAGTCGGAAAAGAAAGAAGCCGCTTCGAAGTCGGATAAGGAGAAAAAGGACGACAAGGATGATAAGCCGGAGCGTCCGGATGTCTTTGAGAAGGACCTGGAGCTCGAGGCCATGATCCCCGTTATCAAGGGCGAGAAGCCCCTGAAGATCCACGCGCACAGACAGGACGATATCCTGACGGCGGTGCGCATCGCGAATGAATTCAATCTCAAGTACACACTTGACCACTGCACCGAGGGACATCTGATCGCGGATATCCTGAAGGAAGAATACGATGCCGGCAAGGGCGAAAACCGCGGTAAGGGAATCTTTGCCGAGTCCGGAAAGCCCGCAGGCGGCAAGCTTCTCGGAATCATCGTCGGGCCGGTCATCGGTGACCGATGCAAACCGGAGCTCAGTAACCTGAGCCTTCAGACGGCGGGGGATCTCGAAAAGGAAGGCCTGCCTGTCGCGATCATGACGGATCATCCGGAGGTCCCGGAGCAGTATCTGCCGCTGTCCTGTGCGCTTGCGAAGAAGGGCGGCATGACGGAAAAGGGTGCACTCGAATCAATAACAGTGCGTGCGGCGGAGATCCTCGGTGTGTCGGATAAGTACGGCACGATCTCCGTGGGAAAAGCACCTGACCTCGTACTGATGACGGGAAATCCGCTTTCGCTGGAGAGCGATGTCCTTCTAGTCATCGGCTCGGGAAGAGTGGTCGTCGATTTCCGGAGATAAGTGCTTTTCGGAAAGATGGACCGGAAGAGTACGTAAGTTAACGGGAAGGAAAATTGGAAACAGGGAAATGACAGTTTGGAAGACAATCAGTACATCCGTGGAGATGACGGAGAAACTCGGTGAAGCGCTGGGCGCAGTTGTTACTCACGGTGATGTTATCACACTTGACGGAGACCTCGGCGCCGGAAAGACGGCGTTTACGAGAGGGCTTGCGCGCGGGATGGGACTCGGATCGAGAGTTACGAGCCCGACATTTACGATCGTCAACGAGTATAACGACAGACAGGGTGTGCCGAGGCTTTTTCACTTCGATACGTACCGGCTCTGCAGTGTGGAGGATTTCTACGACGCGGGTCTCGACGAGTACTTCGACAGGGACGGCGTGTGCGCGATCGAGTGGAGTTCCGTGATCGCGGAGGCACTTCCTGAAGAACACATTGCACTTTCTATCTCGGGGAACGATAATACAAGAAGAATAGAGATCGGTTTTCCGGACCGCTTTACTGCGGCGCTCGGAAAGGTGAGAGAGACAATGGAGAAGGAGGGAATGTGTTTTGAAGATATTAGCATGTGATACATCAAACCGCGCCTGCTCCGTATGTCTTTTTGAAGACGGGAAAGTCATTGATACCAGATTCAGAAATGACGGATTGACGCACTCGCAGACATTCATGCCGCAGATGCATGACCTGATGGAGAGCAATTCCCGTAAATACGAGGATCTCGACGTGCTCGCCTGTACCGTGGGTCCGGGTTCTTTTACCGGGATCAGAATCGGTGTGTCGGCGGTAAAGACCATGGCGCTTGTTCTGGGAAAACCGGCAGTTCCGGTATCTTCTCTCGAAGCGATGGCCTGGCCGCTTAAGGATGAAGACGCCTTGATCGTGCCGCTCATCGACTGCAGGAACCACAGAGCGTGGGGCGCAGCATATTATCGCGGTGAGCAGGTGCTGCCTGAAGTAGCTTCGGATGTGAACGCGATCCGTGAATCCTGCCTGAATTATGTAAGAGATAATCTGCCGGGCAGGAAGATCCTGCTTGCAGGAACGGGCGCAAAGATGTTCCTTGAACCTGCGGGGGATGGTGCCGCGGCGGAGGCGGAGATCGAAGGTATTACTGTTTCGTATAAAGAAGGACTCGATGAGATCCTTCCGGAGAATGCTGCCGCAGTCGCAGAGAAAAATGCACTGGCAGCCGCCAGATCGGAAGGCGCGGCTGACGCTGATGCGGTAAAAGAGACTCTTCTTAAGAAGTTCCCGGCAGCGGCCCTGATGCCGGTTTATCTCAGTAAGACGCAGGCCGAGAGAACGGCTGCGGAGCAGGGCAAAGCGACCATGGAGATTCCGATCCGCTATTACAGCACCAACGATTGATCAGAAAAACGGATCCTGAAAAAGAGAAACGACCGTCACGCCCGCGCGGCAGAAAGAGCGCCGCAGAATGCGAGTTCATCGCGAAGAAAGGAACCCGGTATGAATCTGGTTTTTGAAAGAGCGAAGAAAGACGATCTCGAAGAGATCCATGAGATCGAGATCGCGTCATTTCCTGATCCGTGGAGCGTAGACTCCCTCTGGGCATTTGCATCCAATGAACAGGTGCGTACACTGGTGGCGGCAAGAGATGAGGAGACCGGAGACCTGGTCGGTTACTATGCTCTTCAGTATGTGCTCGATGAAGCGGAGATCGCGATCATCGCAGTGAAGCGGAAGTTCAGAAGACAGGGCCTCGGAAAGAGACTGCTGCAGGAGATAAGTGCTTTTGCAGAAGAAAAGAAGATCGGTAAGATCCACCTTGAAGTCAGGTCGGAAAACGAGGCGGCCGTACACCTATACAGAAGCTTCGGATTTGAGGAAGTCGGACGGAGAAAGAACTACTACGAAGCGCCGAAGGATGACGCGATTCTGTTCACTCTTTCTATTTGACAGATTGACAAGAAAATTCCGCCGAAACATGCGACTTTATCGCAAAAACACGAAATTAAATGCACGCCTTCCGCAAAAGATTGACATTAAACTTAAGTGTTCATATACTTTCCTTGTAGCATAAAAACGGAAGTTTGCGCATGGGATCAGGACCTGCCCGCAAACATGGAATATATGAACCTCGAGGAGGAAGAAACATGGTTTCTCAGACAGTTACTTTTCAGTGCGATGAAGCGCTCCAGATGAAGGCGGTTGCGATCCTTATCCAGAAGGCTTCTGCATTTAAGAGCAGCATCTATCTTACCAGATCCGGCAGACGCGCGAATGCGAAGAGCCTTCTTGGTGTTATGTCTCTGGGAATCGAGAACGATGCAGAAATCGAGATCACCGCTGATGGTATCGATCAGGACGAAGCTGTCGAAGCTCTGGCAGGCTATCTCAACGATCCTAAGATCCAATGAGTGGTGCCGAAGTTTCCAAATTCGACGCAAGATTAGATATAGTACCTACGGATCCGGGAGTGTACCTGATGAAGGACGCCTCGGATTCTGTCATATATGTAGGAAAAGCGAAGAACCTTCGAAACCGTCTCCGCTCCTACTTCGGCAAGAACCCGCAGGGTAACGCGAAGGTCCTTGCTATGATCTCCCACGTAGCCGATTTTGAATATGTTGTTGTCGGCTCCGAACTCGAGGCACTTCTGCTCGAGTGCAATCTCATCAAAAGATACCAGCCTCACTACAATATCCTTCTCCGTGATGACAAGGGTTTCCCCTATGTGTGCATCACGATGCAGGAGGAGTATCCGCGCATCATGAAGGTCTTCCGCCCCGACAAAAACATGGTCGGCGCAAAGTACTACGGACCCTTCCTCGGCGGCGATCTTTACCGCGCGCTTCAGGCGCTCCGCGATATCTTCCCGACGAAGACCTGCCGCAAGGTCCTTCCTCGTGATATCGGAAAAGAACGCGCCTGCCTTAACTACCACATCGGGCGCTGCGTGGGTCCGTGCCGCGGAGATGTTCCGGTGGAAGAGTATAGAAAAGTCATGGAAGACATGTGCCGTTTCTTTGAGGGAAAATACGATGGTATTCTTCGCGATCTGGAAGCACAGATGGAAGCAGCGTCGGAGGCGCTCGATTTCGAGAAGGCGGCGGTCTACCGCGACCGCCTGCAGGCGCTTCGTACCGTGATGGCCAGCCAGAATGTATCGTTCCCGCGCGAGTCGGACCGTGATGCCGTCGGATTCTTCCGTGACGCAGGTGAGATGTGCTTCCGGAAACTCGAACTTCGTGGCGGCCGAATCATCGGATCTTCTACTTATTTCCTGAAGGATGAAGGCGAGTCTGAAGAGAGTCTTCTCGAGGCTTTCCTTATGCAGTATTATCCGACAGCTGCAGAGATCCCGAAAGAGATCCTGGTGTCGATCGATCTCGAGGATCACGACTCTGTCGAGCAGGCACTGTGTGATATGGCGGGACATAAGGTATCCCTGCATGTGCCATCCCGCGGCGATGGCGCACGGCTTCTCGAGATGGCGAACGCAAATGCGAAAGAGGCGCTCCGCCGCCGTATCCTTCGTGTCGGCACTTCGCAGCAGAGCGTCGAGACCGCGCTTCAGCTCCTTTGCGACAAACTCTCGCTCCGCGACGTTCCAAAGCGGATCGAGTCCTACGATATCAGTAATCTCGGTAACGATGACCGCTGCGGCGGCATGGTGGTATTTACCGACGGACGCCCGGATAAGCAGGCGTACAGGCTGTTTAAGATCAAGACTGTGGAAGGCCAGGATGACTACGCGTCCATGAAGGAAGTCCTGACGCGCCGCTTCGCACATGCGGACGATGAGAAGTTCGGAAAGATGCCGGACCTGATCCTCGCCGACGGCGGACTCGGTCAGGTGCATGCGATCTATGAGGTGCTCGAGGAACTGGGACTTTCCGATAAGGTCCAGCTGGCCGGCATGGTCAAGGACAGAAGACACAGGACGCACGGGCTGGTGACGATTGATGGCGAGACCATCGATCTTGCAGAGGACGCCAGAGAAGACGAAGAAATGATGGTGCTTTTCCGTCTGATCACCGGCATCCAGAATGAAGTTCACCGATTCGCGATCACCTATCAGCGGAAACTCAGCAAGAAGAGGAATCTCACCTATTCGCTCGAGACGATCCCGGGCATCGGCACGGCCAAGAGAAAGATCCTCATGAAGCACTTCGGCTCGATCAAGGCGATCTCCCAGGCGACAAAAGAGCAGCTTCTAGAGGCGGAGCGCATCACGGAGAAAGACGCTGACGCGATCCTTGCGCATTTTCAGAATGTCTGATAAGACGTCAGATTCTATATCGGAATTAGTCCAGTTGTTAGACAAATGGGCCAATAGTCAGATAACTGGTCTAATAATTTCGAAAATTAGTCCCGATTTCTGACAAATAAGCCGAAAGTCAGATAACTGGTCAAATATTAGGGAAGATTAGTCCCTTCATCTGACCGTGCAGCAAATATGGTATGATATTTCCAGACAATGCCTTTAGAAAGGAACCGGAGACATGAGTATTTTTGCCATCGCAGATCTGCACCTCGGGCTGTCGGTCGATAAGCCGATGGATGTTTTCGGCTCTTCCTGGAATGACCATGTCGAGCGCCTCGAGAGCAACTGGCGCGCGAAGGTCCGCCCCACGGATACTGTTCTGATCCCGGGCGATATTTCCTGGGGCATCTCCATGGACGAGGCGCTTGCGGATCTCGAGTTCATCGAGTCACTGCCCGGCACGAAGATCCTGAGCAAAGGCAATCACGACTACTGGTGGGGCACGACCAAGAAGGTCGAGGAGTACATGGCGTCGCACGGCCTGACTTCCATGAAGATCCTGAAGAACAAGGGCTTCGTCGTGGAGAATACCCTGATCGCGGGCACGCGTGGCTGGCTCCTTCCGGAGAATCCGGAGAGCAAGAAGGATGACGAAAAGATTTATCTGCGTGAGGTCGGTCGTCTTGAGAGATCCCTTGAGGACTCCCTTCGCGCCTTCGAATCGGGCGAAGCCGATGGCGAATCTTCCGATGCAAAAGCACTTATATCCGATACTTCCGTTTCCAAAGATCCGTCTTCTGTAAGAAGGATCGCGATGCTCCACTATCCGCCGATCTACTCGACCGGAAATGAGAATGGTTTTACAAAAGCACTGGAAAACTACGGGGTGGATCTCTGCCTTTACGGACACCTGCACGGAAGAGCCCACCAGAATGCCTTTAACGGTGAGAAGAACGGTGTCGAATACCGTCTGATCGCGGCCGATTATGTGAGGTTTGACCCGATTCTGGTGGCGGAATAACTGCCGGATACCCCGTTTTTGACAAAAAATGCGGCGGAAATGTCGAGTTGAAAATTTTTTGTAACGCCTGCGGCAGTAAGACAAATCACAATTTTGACACTTGCAAGATTTTGCGCCCTGTACTATAATTTTACGTACCAAAAATGCGCCCTGCGGCAGTTCTGCCACGCGAGCGCATATTCTTACGAAACGGGGTTTTTCGCATGGCATTCAGCATGACGGGGTATGGCCGCGCCGAGGCTACATATACTACACGGCGCTATCTGGTAGAAATCAAATCAGTAAATAACCGTTTTTGTGATATATCTGTACGTATGCCAAGAGGATATGCCGTCCTCGAGACGAAGATCCGCGAGAAGATCACCGACCGCCTGATCCGAGGCAAGATCGATGTATTTGTTACCATCGAGGATGTCGGTGACGGCAACTCCACCGTTGAACTGAATGAGGGTCTGGCCAAGGCATATTCCGACGCAGTGAAGAAGATTGCCGGACTGACTGGACGCGAAGATAATTCCGATGCCTATCAGATCGCAAGATGCCCGGATGTCCTGATCGCGAAAGCGAACAGCCTGACACCGGAAGAAGCAGGCGCTGAACTTCTGCCTGTTCTTGATGCGGCGATCGATGACATCCTGAAGATGAGAGCCGTTGAGGGCGAGAAACTGGTCAATGACCTTCTCGACAAGGTCAACAGCTTTGAGAGCATGCACGCGGCAGTGAAGCTGAGAGCTCCGCTGGTTCCGGGTGAATACAGAGAGCGCCTGATGGCAAGGATCCAGGATCTTCTCGATGAGAAGGCGAACCTTGTTTATGATGAAACAAGACGTGAGGCAGAGGTCGCCGTATTTGCAGATAAGTGCGCGATCGATGAGGAACTCACGAGACTCAGTAGCCACATGAACCAGCTCCGCGATACCCTGAAGGGTACGGGCAGTATTGGCAAGCGCCTCGACTTCATCCTTCAGGAGATGAACCGTGAGGTCAACACCATCGGTTCGAAGGCAAATGATATTACCATCACTAATTACGTTCTGGACATGAAGACAGAACTGGAAAAGATCAGAGAGCAGATCCAGAATCTGGCATAAGAGGGAAGTAAAGAAAACAATGGCGTTTATTGATATCGGATTCGGCAATATGGTTTCAAGCACGAGATTAGTCTGTGTGGCCGGAGCAGAATCGGCTCCGATCCGAAGACTGGTGCAGGATGCCAGAGACAGAGGCGCTCTTGTAGACTGTTCTTCCGGAAAGAAGAGTAAAGCTGTTCTGGTCACAGACAGTGGACATATCGTTCTTTCGGCGCTCGCGCCGGAGGAGATCTCCGAGATGCTGGGTAAGGCAGAAGGAGGCAGGAAATGAGTAATGGTCTGATCGTATCGATCTCCGGTCCTTCCGGTGTCGGAAAGGGTACTATAATCGCTAAGCTTCGTGAGATGATCCCGGACTTCGGGCAGTCGATCTCAGTCACCTCCCGTGATCCGCGCGGAGAAGAGAAGGACGGCATCGAGTACTACTTCCGCTCGAAGGAAGAGTTTGAGAAACTCATCGCGGAAGGCGAGATCATCGAATACGACGTATATGTGGGCAACTACTACGGCACACCGCTGACGCCCCTGATCACGATGTCGGGTAAGGGACAGGATGTCCTTCTGGATCTGACCGTGGCAGGCTCGCTGGCACTGAAGGAGAAGTTTGAAGAGACAGTAACGATCTTCCTTCTTCCGCCGTCGATCGAAGAACTGGGCAACCGTCTCCGCGGCAGAGGCACCGAGACGGAAGAACAGGTGCTGAAGCGCCTGGGCCAGGCGAAGAAAGAAATTGTCGATGCGCCGAAGTTCGACTATGTTGTGACGAACAGCACCGTTGACCAGGCCGCCGGAGAGATTGCCGCGATCGTTGCCGCAGAGCATGCGCGGTATATAAGAAGAAGCAGAGAGGTCGACGACCTTCTTGCGGAATAAGTAAGACGCGACGCGGTGCTTGATACCGCCCGCAGATAAAGAAGACGCGACGCGGCCGAAAAGCCGCTTGCAGATATGGAGAAATGAATTGTTCTTGTAAAGGAGAACCGAAAGGGAGGAACGAAAAATGTTAGTAGATCCGTCAGTAGAAGAATTGTTACCAAAGGCCGAATGCCGCTACTCGCTCTGCATGCTCGTAGCTAAGCGCGCCCGTCAGCTCGTTGATGGTGCACAGCCGATGGTCGAAGACCCGACACCGAGCTTTGTTACCCTTGCCTGCAAGGAAGTAGCAGCAGATAAGGTAGTTGGTGTAGAAGGCCAGCATACTCCGTATGTCCCGCTCCGTCCGGAGATCGAGGAAGCACGCCGCCTGGCAAAAGAGGCTGCTGAGAATCAGGCCCGCCTTGAGGCAGAAGGTGTTGACGGAGAGAATGCAGAAGAAGCTGCTCCGGTTGAGGCTGCTGAAACTGAAGAATCTGAAGAGATCGTTGAGAGCTTCGTAGAAGAAGTTGCTGAATTCGAGAAAATCGAAGAGACAGTTGATTCCGACGACTCGGAAGAGGAGGAATCCTAATGCCTGCTAAGAAGTCAATGGAAAAGATCGTAGCCCTTGCGAAGACAAGAGGTTTCGTTTATCCGGGTTCCGATATTTATGGTGGTCTGGCAAACGCATGGGACTTCGGTCCTCTGGGTGTCCAGCTCAAGAATAACGTAAAAGCTGCATGGTGGAAGAAGTTCGTACAGGAGAGCCCGTATAACGTAGGCGTTGACTGTGCGATCCTCATGAACCCCCAGGTATGGGTAGCTTCCGGTCACGTTGGCGGTTTTTCCGATCCGCTCATCGACTGTAAGCAGTGCAAGGCCCGTGCCCGTGCCGATAAACTGGTAGAAGATTATAACGCCGAGAACGGCATTACCGATGTTGTTGTCGAGGGTATGAACGATGAAGAGCTTGTCGCTTATATCAAGGAAAAGAACATTCCGTGCCCGACATGCGGCGGTCATAACTTCACCGATGTAAGAAAATTCAACCTGATGTTCAAGACCTTTATGGGTGTTACCGAAGACAGCAAGAGTGAGGTTTATCTCCGTCCGGAGACCGCTCAGGGTATCTTCGTGAACTTCCTGAACGTTCAGCGCTCCGCAAGAAAGAAGATCCCGTTCGGTATCTGCCAGATCGGTAAGAGCTTCAGAAATGAGATCACACCGGGTAACTTCATCTTCAGAACCCGTGAGTTCGAGCAGATGGAGCTCGAGTTCTTCTGCGAGCCGGGTACTGACCTCGAGTGGTTCAAGTACTGGAAAGAATACTGCTACAACTGGCTTACCGGTCTTGGTCTTAAGGAAGATGAGCTCAGAACAAGAGATCACGATCCGAAGGAACTGGCTTTCTATTCCAACGCGACCACAGACTTCGAGTTCTGGTTTCCCTTCAAGGAAGAGGGCGAATGGGGCGAACTCTGGGGCGTTGCCGACAGAACCGACTACGACCTCAAGCAGCACATGGAATTCTCTAAGCAGGATCTGTCTTACTTCGATCCGGCAAAGAACGAGAAGTACATCCCGTACGTTATCGAGCCGTCGCTCGGTGCTGACCGTGTAACTCTCGCATTCCTCTGCTCCGCATATGACGAAGAGAAGATCGTTGACGGCGATAAGGAAGATGTACGTACAGTTATGCACTTCCATCCGTTCCTCGCTCCGATCAAGATCGGTATCCTGCCGCTTTCCGCGAAACTCAGTGAGAAGGCCGAGCCGATCTTCGCAGAGCTTTCCAAGAAGTATATGTGCGAATTCGATGACAGACAGTCCATCGGTAAGCGTTACAGAAGACAGGACGAGATCGGTACACCGTACTGTGTCGTTTATGACTTTGATTCCGAGAACGATAACTGTGTCACGATCCGAGAGAGAGACTCCATGAAGAACGTCGAGTACGAGCCGGGCAATATCCGTTTCCCGATCGACAAGCTCGGTGAGTTCTTCGAGGGCAAGTTCGACTTCTGATAAAGAGGCCGGACGAAGACCCGGTTTCCATAATCAGAAATCGGGCAAAATAATTTGGTTTTTAGGTGTATTTCGAGACTCCCACTTGAAAAGCACCGTAAAAATAGAGTATGAAGTAATTAATATTTTGAAAGGCGGGCTAAACAATGACTAAATATGTTTACTTGTTTTCTGAGGGCAACGGCAACATGCGTGAGCTCCTCGGCGGTAAGGGTGCAAACCTTGCTGAGATGACCAACCTGGGACTTCCTGTTCCGCAGGGATTTACGATCACCACAGAGGCTTGTACGAAGTATTATGAAGACGGTCGTCAGATCAACGACGAGATCTTCGCACAGATCCTTGAGTACATCGGCAAGATGGAGGAGATCACCGGTAAGAAGTTCGGTGACCTCGAGAACCCGCTTCTCGTTTCTGTCCGTTCCGGTGCGAGAGCTTCCATGCCGGGTATGATGGACACGATCCTTAACCTCGGTCTTAATGAGGAAGTTGTTAATGTTATCGCAGAAAAGTCCAATAACCCGCGCTGGGCTTGGGACTGCTACAGAAGATTTATCCAGATGTACTCCGACGTAGTTATGGAAGTCGGTAAGAAGTACTTCGAAGAGCTCATCGATAAGATGAAGGCAGAAAAGGGCGTTAAGCAGGACGTTGAACTTAACGCTGACGATCTCAAGGAACTCGCTAACCAGTTCAAGGCTGAGTACAAGGCAAAGATCGGTTCTGATTTCCCGACAGATCCGAAGGAACAGCTCATGGGCGCGATCAAAGCCGTATTCCGTTCCTGGGACAACCCGCGTGCCAACGTCTACCGTCGTGACAACGATATCCCGTATTCCTGGGGTACAGCTGTTAACGTACAGTCCATGGCTTTCGGTAACATGGGCGACGATTGCGGTACCGGTGTTGCTTTCACACGTGACCCGGCAACTGGTAACAAGGGCCTCTTCGGTGAGTTCCTGACAAACGCTCAGGGCGAGGACGTTGTTGCAGGCGTTCGTACTCCGATGAAGATCGCTGAGATGCAGGAGAAGTTCCCGGAGGCATTCAAGCAGTTCACTGAAGTATGCTCCATTCTCGAAAAGCACTACCGCGACATGCAGGATATGGAGTTCACGGTTGAGCACGGTAAGCTCTACATGCTCCAGACAAGAAACGGT
>JAILHZ010000183.1 GCA_024695545.1 Clostridiales bacterium | reverse complement strand
CGATATCGTTGACCGCGTTGGCGGCGGCGACTCTTTCTCCGCGGGACTGATCTATGGCCTGAAGTCCTTTGACCAGGATACAGAAGCACTTGAATTCGCAGTAGCAGCGAGCTGCCTGAAGCACTCGATCCCCGGCGACTTCAACCGAGTATCCGTCAAAGAAGTCGAGACTCTGATGCGCGGAGACGGCTCCGGCAGAGTTCAGCGATAAACAGAGAACAAGTAAAGCCCGAAAGAAAAACTTGGCGCTGGTCCTCGCCGCTTCGCGTCTGCGGAATCGCGCCTGCGATATTTCTTATCGGGCTTTTAAATTTCGCTTTTTATGTCGGGACTCTAGTGGAGGGGAGAGCCGTCTCTACTAGATTGATCGCCTTCTTGCCTACTTCCAGGATGCAGCCGCCTTCGGTCTCGGTGCCTTTCTGATCGTCTCGGATGAGGCCGGGACCGATCTCGAGATAGAAGATCTTGTAGTTGTCATTGTCGAGCGTGTATCCGTGCTGGCCCTTCTTCATGGCGCCGAATGTGGTGCCCGGGTAAGGCGTGAAGCCCATGGTAAAGCCTGCGCCGATCGCGCCGCTCTCTTTCATCTCTTCATCCGTGAGCTTTCTCTTTACTCCCGGCAACGCAAGGAATTCTTCAATAAATGCATCCAGCTTTGCACGGTCTTCCTTACTGATCGTTTCGGAGATGTGGAGGAAGCACGCGCCGTTTACGGTCTGGAACCAGGCGTTCTCAAAGGAGATGCCGTGCTCTTTCAGAAGGTCATTCGGCAGGATGTTTTCCTTAATGTTCATGCAGGCATGGTCGCTGAAGATCAGGATATCGAAATGACGGATGCCCTTCTCGGGATCGCCGCCGGCTTTTCTCTCGGCTTCTTCGATGCCCTGAAGGATCGTGCCGAGGAGCTTGTCATCGTACTCGATCGATTTCTTCACATCATCTGAATCGATGCCGGAGTGGTGCTTCTGATGGTCGGTATCCTGCAGGTGCAGCATATAGAAATCAGCCTTCTCCTTTGCGATCAGGTCGCGTGAGGTATAGGCGATAAATGTGTCGATGCCGAAGTAGTTAAAGGACTTGCACTTCTTCATGTAACGGAAGAACTTCGGGCAGAGACGGAATGTCGAACTGTAGTGGATGAACTTGAATCCGCGGAAGATCATGCTCTCGGTGCCGGGGACCTCGGCGAGGTGGTAACGGATCTTCTCGCCCGGTGTACAGGGGTACATCATGGCACAGGAGACCAGGCCCTTTTCTCTTGCCCTCTCGGGAAGAGTTTTCACCTTGATGAGCTTCTTATGTGCGCGCCATTTTTCCGTGTTCTTGAACGGATCGTAGATGACGTTATCAAAGAGTCCGTGCTCTCCGGGCATAACTCCGGTGGAGATACTGGTGTGGACAGGGTAGGTGTTCGAGATGAAGATCGACTCGACCTTTCTGTGAAGAAGCCCTAAGGAAGCCAGTTTCCGGAAATTCGGAAGAGTGAGAAGGTAGTTGATGTCATTGTCGGAGATCGCGTCCAGAGAGATCATGATGATCGGACGTCCGGCCAGATTCTTGCGCATGGTAATTCCTCCCGAAACACTCGTTTTCGTTCATATATACGATATAATAAGAAGTGGTTTTAGTAAACAAAAAGTGAAAGAGGCATAAATATGGGTAAGAGAGTCATCCTGATCGTTCTGGACAGTTGCGGAATCGGCGGCGCAAAGGATGCGGCGGCATTCGGCGACGAAGGGTCGCATACACTGGGCGCATGCTCGAAGGACAGTGCTTTTTCCATAGCAAATATGAGACGGATCGGCATGGGGTGCATCAAGGATGCGCTTCCGTACGATGAGCCGGACGGGAAGGGCGTCGGCGCCTGGGCAAGAATTGAAGAAGCTTCGATGGGCAAGGATACGACCATCGGTCACTGGGAGATCGCAGGTCTGATCTCACCGGAACCGCTGCCGACATATCCTGACGGATTCCCGGCAGAAGTGATCGAAGAATTCGAGAAGCAGACCGGAAGAAAAACGCTCTGCAACAAGCCGTATTCCGGCACTGAAGTCATCCGTGATTTTGGACAGGAACACGTAAAGACAGGTGACCTGATCGTCTATACTTCGGCGGACAGTGTCTTCCAGATCGCGGCGCACGAAGAGGTCGTTCCGGTAAAAGAACTGTACCGCTACTGTGAGATCGCAAGAAAGATCCTTACCGGAAAGCACGGTGTCGGACGGGTCATTGCCAGACCTTTTGTCGGAGAGTACCCGAACTTCGAGAGGACACCGAACCGTCATGACTATTCACTGCTTCCACCGAGACCGACTCTTCTGGACGATCTTACTGAAGCAAAGATCCCGGTCTACGGTGTCGGAAAGATCTACGATATCTTCGCCGGACGAGGCGTCGGAATGACGGTCCGGACTTCCGGAAATGCGGACGGGATCGAGCAGACACTCGGCGCGATGGATATGCAGAAAGAGGGATTGATCTTCGTCAATCTCGTGGATTTCGACATGCTCTACGGACACAGGAATGATGTGCACGGATACGCCGAGGCACTGACATATTTTGATGACCGTCTGCCGGAGATCCTGTCGCGTATGCAGAAGGACGATATCCTTATGATCACCGCGGATCACGGATGCGATCCGTCGACACCTTCGACCGACCATTCCCGAGAGAATGTTCCGTTCCTCGCCTATGGTGAGAGAGTCCGTCCGGGCACGGATCTCGGAACAAGACACAGCTTTGCGGATATCGCAAAAACGATCGGTGATTTCTTCGGGATCAATACATCCAATCTGGACGGCGAATCCTTCTGGAAAGAGATAAGAATGAAGTAAGAAGAGACAACGGAAAAGAAGAGAGGAAAGCATATGAAAGAATACACGGAAGAAGAAAAAAAGATCCTTAAAAAAGTAGACCATACGCTGCTTCGCACAACATCCACTCTGCCTGAGATCAGGGCGCTCTGTAAGGCGGCACTCGAAGCCGGAACGGCTAGTGTATGTATTCCGCCGTGCTATGTGGATGACGCGGTGCAGTTCCTGAAAGGAAGACTTCCAGTATGCACGGTGATCGGTTTTCCGAACGGATACTCGACCTCGGCAACGAAGGTTTTTGAAGCAAAGGAAGCGATCCGTCTGGGAGCGCAGGAGATCGACATGGTCGTGAATCTCTGTGATGTGAAAAACGGTAATTTCGACCGTATTTATCTGGAGCTTCTGGCAATGCGTGAAGCATGTGAAAACGTGATCCTCAAGGTCATCATCGAGACATGCCAGCTGACGGAAGAAGAGAAGATCAAGATGTGCGAACTGGTAAGCAGGGCGAAGGCGGACTTTATCAAGACATCGACCGGTTTTAGTACCGGCGGCGCGACCGTGGAAGATGTGCGTCTCCTGCGCCAGTATTCCGCACCGGAAGTAAAGGTGAAGGCGGCCGGCGGCATCAAGGATTTCGCGGACGCGAAGGCCATGATCGAAGCCGGCGCAGACCGGCTCGGAACGAGCCGTCTGGTGAAGTAAAGGACCCGGAAAATGGATACGAAAAAGCTGTTAAGTGAAGCCAAAGAAGCGAGGAAAAATGCGTATACTCCGTTCTCTTCTTTTACTGTGGGAGCGGCACTTCTGACGAAGGACGGGAAGATCTACAGAGGCTGCAATATCGAGTCCTCCGTGATGTCCCCGAGCCTCTGCGCGGAGCGTGTTGCACTGGCCAAAGCGATCAGCGAAGGCGAGAAAGAATTCACGGCGATCGCTATCTGTGGTGCACCTTCCGGAGAGGATCCGAAAAATCCGTGCTACCCGTGCGGCGTGTGCCGTCAGGTGCTTTCCGAACACGTGGATATCAGTGCTTTTCAAGTCGTGACGGAGGAAAACGGGAAAGTGGTCACATGCACGCTCGAAGAACTCCTGCCACGCGCATTTGTATTCGAAAAGAAATGAGCCGGGTAGATATATGAGCAGGGTTAAGCGGTATGAAAAAAAGAACTGGGATACGATCCTTCACACGACCTGGAATCCGGACGGACCGGGTGTGATCCGTATCCACCTGGTACCGCCGAAATACATGCGTACCAAGAATGCGGATTCGCTGGTCATCATCAACGGACAGGATATCCTCCCGATCAATGAATCGTGGGCGATCCTGCTGTCGGAATACATCAAGAGTGTCAACGAATTCGGCGATGGTCCGATGACGGGAAAAGAACTCGAAGGCATCATCGAAAAGACGATCAGAAATACGAAAAAAGTCTATCCGCGCGTGGAGGATAAGATCCTTCTCGAGGACCTCGAGAACATGATCTCCGTCTTTGAAGATATCGTGCAGGGAAGAGAGATCCAGTCGAGCAGAAAACCGCTCGAACTGGGAAGATACGCACGTTTTATGACGGCGCCGCACCGTATGGATCTGATGGTCTCCGCCATGAAAAAAGACGGACAGTCAAACTGCTGTCAGAAGTGTATCCACTGTTATGCGGAAGAAACAGAGCTTCCGGAGGAAGAAGAGCTTTCTACGGAAGACTGGAAAAAGATCATTTCACTTCTTCGGGAAGAGAAGATTTCCCAGGTGACATTTTCCGGAAATGAGCCGACCATGCGCGAGGATCTTCCCGAGATTCTTTTGGAAGCCAGGTGGTTCGTGACACGCCTTAATACCAATGGTGTGAGACTTACTCCCGAATACTGTGCCGCGCTGAAAGAAGCTGATCTTGACAGTATGCAGATCACATTCTATTCCGGAGAAAAAGAGATCCACGATGAACTTGCCGGTGCTCCGGAATTCGAAAAGACCGTAGAGGGAATCAGGAACGCACTGGCCGCAGGGATCGATCTCAGTATTGATACTCCGCTATGTAAGACGAACATAGATTATAAAAAGACGCTGGAATTCCTTCGTGAACTGGGTATCCGTTATGTCACCTGCTCCGGCCTGATCCGAAAAGAAAATGCAAAAGAAGAACCTTCTCTGGAGACGCTCCTTTCGGAGGACGAACTGTACGATGTTCTGAAAGATGCGACCGAATATGCATACGCCAATAAGATGGAGATCAGATTCACATCCCCGGGATGGTTATCCGAGGAGAAACTCCGCGATCTGGGGCTGAAAGCTCCTTCCTGCGGCGCATGCCTCAGCAACATGGCGATCACGCCGTCAGGAAATGTCGTGCCCTGCAGAAACTGGCTTTCTGAAGAGCCTCTCGGCAACATCCTGACCGGATCCTGGAAGAAGATCTGGAACAGCGACCGCTGCAAGAAGATCCGTGCCGTCTCTGCCAAAATGGAGCACATCTGCCAGCTGAAAAATTAAACGAAACACCAGGTGATAAATGCCATCACGACATAGCTTCCCGCGGAGTACCACATCCACGGTGCGAAGGTCTGCTTTTTCTTTGTCAGGTAGATGACCGCTAAAACTGCGCCGGCGAAGACAACGGACGTCCCCCAGAGACCGAGAGTTCTTGAGTAGGTATACCCGAAGCGTGACATGTAAAGGATGATCTTCGATGCGGAGATCGTCGCAAAGATCATGCTCTCGACCATGAGGACCGTACTGAAAATACGCAGGATCCTGTTCTCATGAGAGCCGAAAATGCGAACGGTCGCAAGGAGTGCGAAGTTAATAAGCACGACATTGATCAGTTCATAGAATCCGCTGACCGCATATTCCGATGCGGTAAATGCTTCCGGCAGTACTCCGGCAAAAGCACTGAACATGTAACTGGCCTGCGAGATGAAGAATGCCACGTAAAGCACACCGAAGAGGAAAAGTACGGCCGTGAGGACCGCATCCGGCATGAAGCGGAGCCTGGTAGAAAAAGAGACCAGCTTCTCGCAGAAGTGCTTTTCCTTCGAAATATCCTTCCGGACACTTCCCTGGAAAAGGCCGAAGAGAAAGGCGCCGACCGGAAGGCTCATGATAAATCTTCCCAGAGAATCGGAGATGGAAATATTGTCGAATGTGTGTTCAAGAGAGAGTATCGCATCACTGAAATGACTGTCGACAGAAGCGAGGTTGCCGACGGCGGCGAAGAAGAAGCCGGCGATCACGACCAGGACCAGAAGGATCGCGGCGGAAGAGCCGGGCTTCTTTTTTACCTTCGTTCCCGCGACCGTTGTTCCGTCGGGGAGGATGACTTCTACGGTCTCACCGGAGGGGTGGATACACTCGCCGATCGCGGGAATACGTGAAAAGAAGTTCATGAACGGAAGCCGCACACAGCCGTTGAAAAGATCGGCGGGGATCAGGCAGGAAGAACGGTCGGAGAGGAGATGACCGGTTCCCGTGAGTACCATGTAGATGACGACCATGTGGATAAAAAGAAGGCTCAGTTCCTGCATCTGCCCGCTTAAGGTGCTGACGGAAAGAAGAAGGAGGATCACTTCCCAGAAACGTGTCTCGCCGAGCTGGAGCTTCGACGGGATGAACTTTCCCAGATCCTGCTGCTGCCGCATGGTCAGTTCCAGCCAGAGGACAGCGCCGCAGGAAAGCAGTGTCAGGAAGCCCGTGACCGCCAGAGGGCTGTCGGTATACGTGGTGAAAAACCAAATGTATGCGTAGGAAAAAGCGTAACTTAACCCAAGGCAGAGCTTCTTCAAGCGCTCTGCCCGCTTCGTGTTCGTATTCATTTTTCAGTTTCTCCTTTGGAAAAAGCACCCGGCCGGCGGACCTTAATGGCAGATCCGACACCGATGTGATTGCAGGATTACTCCTCGTCTTCTCTGTATTCCAGAATATCGCCGGGCTGGCAGTCGAGTGCCTGACAGATATCGTTCAGGGTGGAAAAGCGCACGGCTTTGGCTTTCTGGTTCTTCAGGATTGAGAGGTTGGCCGGGGTGATGCCGATCTTGGTGGCGAGGTCACCTGCGGAGATCTTCCGCTTAGCCATCATAACATCGAGATTAACAATGATAGACATAATCCGCACCTCCTTATACAGTCAGATCGAGCTCAGTGCGCATATCGATGGCCTTATCCATGACGAGTCTGACACACTGGACGATAAGTCCTACGAACAGGCCGATCAGCGAGATCAGGAAGAGCGCGTAGGAAGCGCAGGCACCGATGATGCAGATCACGCAGATGAGGAAACAGCAGATCGAGATCACGGACATGTAGCGGGTGTTCGCCTTCTCAAAGACGATCCCTTTCTTCAGGTTCAAAAGAAGATTGACTACGCTGTAGATGATGATGTAAGCGATGCCGGTCGACAGATAGAAACAAGTGAGGAAAACGATGAATCTTACGTCTTCATTCTCGAGAAAAGAAAGGATCGGAAGATATCCTTCGTTAAAGAGACCGCCGCGCCAGCAGTACTTGCAGAATGAGTATCCGAAGATGTCTCCGAGGAGACAGCAGAAGAAGAATACGGCGGAAGCTGCCAGTGTCAGGTTCAGCCATAGGGAATAACCGGGTTTAGATTTAGAGTCCATTTTCTTTACCTCCGTAAGTATTTATGTCGTCTCCCGCATCCGGCCGGATTTGCGGGAGGAAGATTTCCGAGGATCCTTTCATGTCATCATAATAGCATGGTCATTATCGATATGCAAGCATTTTTTATCGAAAAACGATAAAAATGTAACGAATAACATTTCAAAGAAGGAAAACTGTGCAATCTTACAAGGGGCATTCCATTGAAAGAAAAGAAAAACGCCTTATAATAGGTAACGTACAAATACAATAGGGCAGATATGGGCATTGGCGCCCCGAGACTGCCGGTGCGGGAGAAGAACTTGATCAAGTTTACGAAAAAAGCGGTAAGCTTCACAAGAAATAAAGTGCGCTGGACGATCGTCATCGCGGTAATGCTCGTGATGCTCTTTATCGTCTTTTTCAAGTCATCCATGTTTGCATCGAGGATCACCGTATCCTGTCTGGGACAGGGTGCGCAGCCTTCCGGAAAACTGAACGGAGGATCCCCGCTGATCCAGGCCTTTGAGCCGCAGCAGATACACGTCGACTATATCGAGATCCGTATGGCGACGAACAGAGAATCCGGAAACGTTCTTGCGCCGCAGGGAAGTCTCCACTTCAAGCTGATGAAGGCGGATGGCAAGATCGTCTATGAAGAGAAGGTCCCGCTCCAGAATATCAAGGACAACGAATACCTGCGTTTCCGTATCCGCAAGGATCTGGTGATGCAGGATACATACATCATGTTCCTGGAAACCGTGGATACGATCGGTGAAGAAGTACCCTCTGTATGGGTTTCCTCGAATGTTCCCGACGAACTGAATGATGTAAATTATCCGGGCATTCCGGCGGGTGCCCATCTGCAGTGCAATACGCAGATCCGCTATTCCCGCATGAATTATGTCGCCATGATCGTCAGTATCCTTCTGATCCTGATCTGCGGTCTGGTCGCACTTCTGCACTTTGACCTTTACGAGAAGGAAAGAGAGCATCTTCTGATCACCGTCATGCACCTCATGCCGGTGCTGATGTTTACGATCGTTGAGCTTCTGAACGGCAACTCCGTCCTGAAGAAATCCCCGCCGGCATATATCGTCAACTACATCTACTACCTGGTGGTCTATGTCCTGCTGCTGATCATCTTCAACCGCTTCCGTCTGACGACGATCCTCGTGAACTGCCTTCTGTTCGCTGTTGCGATCTTTAACTATTTCAAGCTCCTGTGGCGTGGTGAGCCGGTTCAGCTCTGGGATGTTGTTACCCTTAAGACGGCGATGAATGTATCCGATAACTATCACATCGAACTGTCGCCGATATTGATCATCGCGACGCTTCTGTTTATTTTCTCGATCCTGCTCGTTTCTAAGTGCAGGTATAAGATCCAGCTTAAGAGAAACCGCGCGTACATCGGCGGTGTCTGTGCGATCCTTGTGATCTTCCTTGCGCTGACACTGATCGATACCAGACGTTATCAGAATTCCAACTTCAGCCTGATGGAGAAGATGGGTGTAGTAAATAACGCAAGTAACCCCGCGCAGAACTTCAGCAAGAACGGTATGATCGTGGCGCTGACCATGAATGCCCAGCATCTGGCGGTTGAGAAGCCCGATAATTACAGCGTTTCCCGTGTTCAGCGGATCGGAGAGAAGATCGAAAACAAAGAAGCACACTATATCCTGCCGAACGATGTTCTCGCAGATTACAATGAGAAGCAGACGATCCGTGAGGCCTGCGGCGACCGTGTCCTTCAGGAGGGCGAGAAGCCGACGATCATCGCGATCATGAATGAGTCCTACTCGGATATGTCGACCGTCGGATCTTTTGATACGAATCTTCCGATGCATCCTTACATGGATTCACTTTACACGAGAGACAATGTGATCCACGGTGATCTCTGTGTTTCCGTGTACGGCGGCGGTACGGCGAACTCGGAATTCGAATTCCTGACAGGCAACCCAATGGCGTTCTTCCCGACCGGAAGTATTCCTTATCAGCAGTACATCGGAAATTCCACGGGATCGCTTCCGCGTTTCCTCAAGAGCCAGGGCTATCAGACGATTGCCGTTCACCCGTATCTGGCCAGCGGATGGAACCGTCCGGAGGTTTATACGAGTATGGCATTTGACCGCTTCGTCTCGATCGATGATTTCGGTGATGATTCCGAATATCTCCGCTCGTATATCTCTGACCGCACTTCCTACAAGAAGCTGATCCAGCTGTACGAAGAGAGAGACCCGAAGCACCCGCTGTTCCTGTTCAACGTTACGATGCAGAATCACGGTTCTTATACCAGCAACGATCCGAACTTCGATCAGGACGTACGTCTTATCGATTATCCGGACAAGTTCCCGGAGACGGAGCAGTACCTGTCTTTAGCAAGACAGAGTGACCTTGCGCTCCGTGATCTGATCGGTTACTTCAGCGAGGTGGATGATCCGGTCATCATCTGCTTCTTCGGCGACCATCTGCCGAGCATGATCAACGGCTTCTACGAGACACTTCTCGGAAAAGAGATCGTCGACCTGAACGGTGAAGAGATGCAGAATCTGTATAAGACGGATTTCTTCATCTGGGCGAACTATGATATCCCGGAGTGCGAGATCGAGAGCATCAGCCTGAACTATCTCTCCACACTCCTTCTCCAGAACACGGGAATGGATCTTCCCGCGTACAATCTCCTGATCGCGGATGCCTACGACCAGTATCCGATCCTGACATCGATGGGTGTCTATGACAATCAGGGAAACAGATACGATACAGTAACGGATGTACCGGATGCGACAGGTATCTTAAATGAGTACAACGTCCTTACGTATAATAACCTTTTCGAGTCGAAGAAGCGCCGTTCCGAGCTCTATGACGTCGTATACTTCGTACCTCAGAAGAAGGAAACAGAAATCGAGGGTTAACAATTGGAATATACATCATTTGATCAGATGGATCTGTCCGAGGAGGTTATGCGCGCCCTGGACAAAATGGGCATGAAGACTCCTACTTCCGTCCAGAAACAGGCGATCCCCCTCCTTATGGATAACCGCTGTGTCATTGCAAAAGCACCGACCGGCACCGGCAAGACTTTCGCCTTCGGTATACCGATCCTGGAATACCTGAATATGGACGCCGACTTCGTGCAGGCCCTGATCCTCTGCCCGACAAGAGAACTGGCACTTCAGATCTGCACGGAACTTAGAGGCTTAGGTGCTTTTATCAAGGGATTAAAGATCTGCGGAATCATCGGCGGACAGAAGATGGATAAGCAGGTCCAGATGCTGAAGAAAAAACCGCAGATCGTGGTCGCGACTCCGGGCCGTCTTCTGGATCATGTGCAGCACAAGAACATCAACATCTCCGACATCTACACGCTCGTTCTTGATGAGGCGGATAAGATGCTCGACATGGGTTTCATCAAGGACATAAGAAAGATCATGAAGCTTACTCCTTCGGATAAGCAGATCGCGATGTTCTCCGCGACGATGAGCAGAGAAGTCATGAACATCACATGGGAATACATGGATGGTGCCGATGAGATCGAGGTCGCGCCGAAAGAAGAGGACATGCCGAAGATCAGCCAGTACATCCTGCATCTCGAAGAGCGGGAGAAGATGGAAGCCTTCGGAAAGATCATGGAGAAATACCAGTGCAGCCGCGTCATGGCATTCTGCAATACGAAGACACGCGTACGCGTCGTGACGGAGGGCATCAAGCGCCTCGGTTACAAGGCGGAGTGTCTCCACGGAGATATCGGTCAGGGTGCGAGAAACCGCATCATGGATGACTTCAGAAGAGGCAAGTTCAACATCCTCGTGGCGACGGATGTTGCGGCCCGCGGTATCGATGTTTCCGATATCGACACGGTCTTCAATTTTGAAGTGCCGAATGAAAATGAGTACTATCTGCACCGTATCGGAAGAACGGGCCGTGCCGGACGCGCCGGACAGGCGTTCACTTTTGTAACGTATTCGCAGAGTCTGCGTATGGATGACATACTTCACTACACCAAAGTATCTACACAGGAGCTCGATCTGAATGAAATTGAAGGACATGAAGAGTAAAGCAAAGATTGCCGTATTATGCGGCATTTTTCTTGCCGTCGCACTTGTGATCGGCGGCATTGTAATCGCGTGGGAAAGCACTTTTAAGAGTAGGAAGAGCGAGGAGACTCCGCTCTCTCAGGAGAGCTCGATTGAGCCGGTAAATGACTCTTCCGAGGAGCAGAACGGAAGCTCCTCCGATACGGAAGCCCCGTTTTCGGAGACCTCAGAAAGCGGGACGGCCGAGCCTTCCGAAAGCGGAGATGTTACCGACAGGCCGGTGGCGAAAAAGGAATACGGAACCATCAAGGGCACCGGATACGAAGGAGTCGAGGGAACCGGCAAATACAACTACGGCGAGGCTCTCCAGAAGTCACTTCTTTTCTACGAGCTTCAGAGATCCGGTGATCTTCCGGAAGATACACGCTGCAACTGGCGCGGGGATTCTGCGCTGAAGGACGGTTCCGACGCGGGAGTAGATCTTACCGGAGGCTGGTTCGATGCCGGCGATAACGTTAAGTTCAATCTCCCGATGGCCTACACGGCCTCCATCCTCGGATGGTCTGTCTACGAAGATAAGGATGCATACGAAGAGAGCAAACAGTTCGAGTATGCGCTCGGAAATATCCGCTGGGCGAATGAATACTTTATCAAGTGCCATCCGTCTGATGAGGTCTACTACTACCAGGTCGGCGACGGAAATGCCGATCACGGATGGTGGGGGCCTGCCGAGTGTGTCGAGTACCAGATGTCCCGTCCGGCTTACCGTGTGGACGCGCAGAATCCGGGCTCCGCAGTTACGGCGGAAACCGCGGCTTCTCTTGCGGTCTGCAGCATCCTCTTTAAGGACGCGGATCCGGCGTTCAGCGAGAAGTGCCTGACACACGCAAAGTCCCTCTATGCCTTTGCGGACAAGTATAAGAGCGATGCCGGATACACGGCGGCAAACGGCTTCTACAACTCCTGGAGCGGATACTACGATGAACTCATCTGGGCAGGCGTGTGGCTCTACCGCGCGACGGGAGATTCTTCCTATCTGGCCAAGGCAAAAGAGTACTATCCGAAGGCGAATCAGGACTTCAACTGGTCGCTGTGCTGGGACGATGTGCACATCGGTGCGGCAGTCCTTCTTGCACAGGAGACCGGGGAGAAGACGTATACTCAGGCGGTCGAAAAGCACCTCGACTTCTGGACGACCGGAACCTCTGCCGGAGAGCGCATCACCTACACTCCGAAGGGACTGGCCTGGCTCGACAGCTGGGGTTCTCTCCGCTATGCGACGACCACGGCTTTCGTTGCCTCTGTCTACAGTGAGAGCGATGCATGCCCTTCCGCGAAGAAAGATACTTACTGGAACTTCGCTGTTGCCCAGGCGGGATATGCTCTGGGAGATACGGGAAGATCATTCCAGATCGGCTTCGGTGAGAACTATCCGGTGAACCCGCACCACCGTACGGCTCAGGGCTCCTACTGCGACAATATGAATGAGCCGGGCTCCGGAAGACATGTGCTGTGCGGCGCACTTGTCGGCGGACCGGACGCCTCGGACGGATACGCCGATGAGGTCAGCAATTACAACACGAACGAAGTGGCCTGCGACTACAATGCCGGATTTACCGGCCTTCTTGCCAAGCTTTATACGCGCTACCACGGCCAGACACTGACCGGTTTTGGTGCAGGGGAAGACGTGGGCGAAGAGTACCGTGTGGATGCGACCGTCAATGCGGGCGGAAGTGATTTTCTCGAGATAAAAGCACTGACCTACAACATGACCGGCTGGCCGGCAAGAGCTCCGAAGGACCTCGAACTGCGCTACTACTTCACGCTCCCGTCGGGAAAGAAAGCATCGGATCTGTCGGTATCTTCTTCGTACGGACAGGATGTCGCATCGCTTCAGATCCTGGATGCAGATGGAAGCAATGCATGCGTACAGGTCGTTTTCAAGGAATATTCCTGCTACCCGGGCGGTCAGGAAGAGTATAAGAAAGAAGTGCAGTTCCGTATTACGGGACTTCCACAGGACGCGGCTTCTTCTGCGAAGATATCCCTCTTCGAGGGCGGCGTGCTGGTATATGGCGAGGTACCGGACGGTTCCGGAAATGTGACCCCGGCACCGACTTCTCCGGACACGACACAGGGCCCCACACCTCCTGCCCCGACAACACCTCCGGCGCCTTCCGGAAACGGAAAAGTGAATGTAACCATCGAGTACAGCATGAGCGGAACAGGTAACGCGATTGCCGGGAATATGACCATCGAGAACACGGGATCCGATTCGATCGACCTGGGTTCTCTTGCGATCGAATACTACTTTACGAATGAGAAATCCGGCTCACTGGCCTTCGACTGCTACCACTCGGCGGTAAGCCGAAAGGGCGGAAACTACGAGGCAATTAACAGTGTTAAGGGAGAATTCGGAAAAGTAGAACCGGCGAAGACCGGGGCCGATACGATCTGTACGATCAGTTCTTTCGGATCCGCAAAACTCGGAAGCGGTGACAAGCTTGTCGTCCAGTTCTCGATCCATCATCAGGACTGGTCCGACTTCAACCTCTCGGACGATTATTCGAGACAATCGGCAGATAAGATCGTCATCCGTTCCGGAAGCACGGTGATCTATGGCGCAGGCCCTTCCTGACTGATATAATGAACTCGTTGGCAAACGAATGGCAGGGCATCCTGTCACAAAGAAAAACGGGTGAATAAGTTATGGGCATGCTGGTGTTTATTCCTGCGCTGATCCTGGGTCAATACCTGACCGGATGGATCCGCGCGCTTTTCGACTATATCTATTACCGTATCAGAGGCGCGATCTGCGTGCGTGTCGCCGGGATCTTTATCCGCTGGGACAAGGATCTCTACGATCCCGTAAAACCCGGGAAGATGAAGTTTACGGTCTCCCGGCTGAATCAGTTTTACCCTACGGTGGCGATGACTTATCCGGCGACGAAGATCCGGAAAACGGATATCTTTCCAATCGTCTTCTATATAATCATGGCAGTCGTTACCATAGGACTGTTTCTTTTCCTGACCGCTGCAAAGTACTATCTTTTCGAAGACACGCTTCTTATGGAGTTTATCTGCGGACTGCTCGGAGGCAGCGGCTGTGTCTTTACCTCGTCCGCGTATTATTCGATGAAGTGCGCTTTCAGCAAGAACGGGCTTGCCGCAAAGAAGAAAGAGATGCTGATGTCGATGGCAGTTGCGAAATCTCCGGATGATCTTGTGTTACGGCCTTTCGACTATCCCTCTTACGGGAGTGCTTCTGTTGCGGAAAAGCTCAGCTATATGGTCACTTTCTATAGTGTCGCAGAAATAAAAAATAATCTCATGGCGATGGCGGAGTGTGTAAATGCGATGGTAAGACTCGGGACGGGAACGCTTACGGACACCGGCCATTTCTATCTGGATTCACAGCTGTTTGCCTATTATTCGTTCCGTCAGAAGGATGCGATGCTTGCGAGGAGATATTACGAGCACTCGAAGAAGAATATCGATGCGGACATGGATGGGAACGGACGAAGAAGACTGGCATATTATGCATTCTACATCCTGGAGGACAGGGAACTGGCGCGCCGGTATGCGCAGGAAGGCCTTAAGGCGCTGAGTGTTTCCGATCTGAGGGTAACGCCGATAAGCAGGGATTTTGAAGAGAAGATGCTGAATTATCTGCTTTCACAGATCGATGAATAAATGTTGAAAAGGAAGTGCTTTTCGCGTAGAAAAGCACTTCTTTTTTCGCCCCGGTGACGTTGCCAAGCGTGTGAGGCGAGAGTATAATATTTAGGCGTGATTATGTAAAATAATGAATAAAGGCAGGCGATTGATTTATGGCATTTATTGACGAAATTAAAGCAAAAGCAAAGAGCAACAAGAAGACCGTCATTCTTCCTGAGTCCATGGACAGAAGAACTTTTGAGGCGGCCGCTGAGATCCTCGCTGAGGATATTGCGAACCTGATCATCATCGGTACAGATGAGGAAGTTAAGGCGAACAGCGAAGGACTTGATATTTCCAAGGCAACAATCATTAACCCGCACACATACGAGAAGACACAGGAGTACATCAACGGCTTCTATGAGCTCCGTAAGGCAAAGGGTATGACACCGGAAGAAGCTGAGAAGACTCTCCTCGGTGACTATATGTACTATGCATGCATGATGGTAAAGATGGGCGACGGTGACGGAATCGTTTCCGGTGCCTGCCACTCCACAGCCAATACACTCCGTCCGTCCCTTCAGATCATCAAGACAGCTCCGGGCACCAAGCTCGTTTCCGCTTTCTTCGTAATGGTCGTTCCGGACTGTGAGTACGGTGAAGACGGTGTATTCGTATTCGGTGACTGCGGTCTCGTTCAGAACCCGAATCCGGAAGAGCTCGCTGCTATCGCAGGTTCTTCTGCCGCTTCCTTCAAGCAGCTCGTCGGCAAAGAGCCGGTAGTTGCTCTTCTTTCCCACTCTTCCATGGGTTCCGCAAAGCACGACGACGTTACCAAGGTTGTTGAGGCTACCAAGATCGCTAAGGAAGAATATCCGCAGTTCGCTATCGACGGTGAGCTCCAGGCTGACGCTGCGATGGTTCCGTCCATCGGCGCTTCCAAGGCTCCGGACAGCAAGGTTGCAGGTAAGGCAAACGTTCTTATCTTCCCGGACCTCGATGCAGGTAACATCGGATATAAGCTGGTTCAGAGACTGGGCAAGGCAGAAGCTTACGGCCCGATGTGCCAGGGTATCGCAAAGCCGGTCAACGACCTCTCCCGTGGATGCTCCGCGAAGGATATCGTTGGCGTAATCGCTATCACAGCTGTACAGGCTCAGAATTCTTAAGTCAAATAGAAGCGGGACAGGAGACTGCCCCGCTTTACTTTTGAAATAACAGTATCGAAGGAGAAAATGAATGAAGATTTTAGTTATCAACTGCGGAAGTTCTTCCTGCAAGTTCCAGCTCTTTGAAACATCCACCGGTGACGTTCTTGCCAAGGGTAATGCCGAGCGTATCGGTATCGACGGCAAGCTGACATACAAGACCCCGGGCAAGGAAGATTTCGTATGCACAGATCCGATGCCGGATCATAAGGTTGCTGTTAAGATGATCCTCGACGCTCTCGTTGACAAGGATCATGGTGTTCTTTCCGATATCGGCGAGATCAAGGCTGTCGGCCACCGCGTACTCCACGGCGGTAAGTACTACAGCAAGTCCGTTATCGTTAACGATGACGTTAAGCGTGTTATTCGTGAGTGCTTCCCTCTGGGACCTCTGCACAACCCGGCAAACCTCACAGGTATCGAGGCATGCGAGTCCGTACTTCCTGAGGGCACACCGCAAGTTGCCGTATTCGACACCGCTTTCCATATGACCATGCCGCCGAAGGCTTACACATATGCACTGCCTTATGAGCTGACAGAGAAGTATTCCATCCGCCGTTACGGTTTCCATGGTACTTCCCACCGTTATGTTTCCCGCCGTGCGGCTGAGTTCCTCGGCAAGGATTATAACGACATCAAGATTATCACATGCCACCTCGGTAACGGCTCCTCTTTCGCAGCTGTTGACCACGGCAAGTGCGTAGATACATCCATGGGTCTTACACCTCTTGCAGGTATCTGCATGGGTACCCGCTGCGGTGACATCGACCCGGCTATCGTTCCGTTCCTGATGACAAATGAGAACATGAGCCCGGACGATATCGATGTCCTCATGAACAAGAAGTCCGGTGTTGAGGGTCTTTCCGGCGTATCCTCCGACTTCAGAGATCTCGAGAAGGCTTCCCGCGAAGGTAACGAGCGTGCGACACTGGCTCTCGAGATGTTCGAGTATCAGGCAAGAAAGATCATCGGTTCCTACGCTGCTGCTATGGGCGGTGTTGACGTGATCGCATTTACTGCAGGTATCGGCGAGAACACTGACTACATCCGTGCAGCTGCTTGCGAAGGCCTCGAGTTCATGGGCGTAAAGATCGATCCTGCCAAGAACAACGGCGTTCGTTCCGAAGCTGTTATTTCTTCTGATGATTCCAAGGTTACTGTTGCGATCATCCCGACCAACGAGGAACTGGCGATTGCACAGGAGACAGAGGAACTGGTCAAGTAATTAATCCGGAATTGTTCCGGGGGTAGAAAAGTAAAGGGGGATTTCTTCCGCGCGGCGGATTTGCGCGAGCAAACTGTCTGAGGCCGTGTGGAAAAATCCTTTTTTACTATACTGATCTGCATGGAGGTAATATGCGAATCATTTTAGTACGCCATGGCGATCCTGATTATGTGAAGGACTGTCTGACGGAACTCGGTAAAAAGCAGGCTGCTGTTGCGGCTGAGAGACTGATGGGAGAAGGGATCGAGAAGATCTATGCGTCTTCCTTAGGCCGCGCAATCGAAACGGCACAGGCTTTCTCCGACCGGTCGGGAATCACGCCGGTGCATATACTTCCTTTCATGCAGGAGATCCGTTTCGGATACGGAATGGATCTTTATACGACGGGCAATCCGTGGGATGAGACGGATGAGATGTCTAAGCGCGGTGAGGATCTGACGGATCCGAACTGGCAGGAACACCCTTTCTTTAAAGAGAACGCGGCGACAGAGGATGTCACCATGATCGCCCGTGAGACCGACAAGTGGATGGCGACTCTCGGATATGAGAGAGAAGGCCTCTATTACCGCTGCGCAAGAGAAGATGATAAAGAGCATACGGTAGTGCTTTTCGCGCATGGAGGATCAGGCACGGCGATGTTATCGCGTATCTTAAATCTTCCGTTCCCGTATCTTTGTGCGATCGTCCGGATGGAACACACGGCTATCACGATCCTGCACATGGACAAACGTCCGGGAAGCGTTACCATGCCTGTCGTTGAGCTCCTTTGCGACTCAAGACATATCCATAATATGCCATGAAAAGGAAAGGACCTGTTCAAAGAATGTTAACAAAAACTGAAACTTTGCTTTACCCTATGGCAGGGGCTTGTTTCTATAATGAAATCAAGTAATACCTGATCCAGAGGTTTCTTATGCGGCACACGATCACGATTTTAAAATGGGAGATGAGCAAGATCATCAGCAACTGGCAGAAGACGCTGAAAGTCTTTCTGCTGCCTGCGCTTCTCCTTCTGGCCGCGATCAACCTGTTCCCGATGCTGATGAACTATCTGTCGACCGGATCCCTTACGAGCCGTCCGGTCACTCTGGTCAATGCACCGCAATCCTTTGTCGACTATGTTGAGTCGAATTCCGCATCTTCTTTCTATTCGTTTACTTATCTCACACTGGAAGAGGCGGAAGGTCTGGTCGAAATTGAGGAGGATGCCGTAAGAAGCAGAGAGGGTGTCGCCGTATTTTTCATGGCTTCCGAAAACTGGAATACCGTAGATTTTGATTCCTGTGTAAGAGATTACTATTCCCGTCTGTCGCTTGGACAGAATACCAGAAATCTCAATATGATCGTCGAGATCGATTATAAAGGAGATTATAATTCTTATCTGCAGGCGGAACAGTTCAAGGCCGACATCGGAGAAGGTTATTCTTCGTACCTTCTCGAGCATCTCGGACAGCCGTATCTCGAAGCGGGCGGCGGTGACCGCTGGGTCACGGACCAGTTTAACCCGTTTACGTTTGTTACGAACAACCGCTACGTCGCAAACCAGGGAGCGGCACGTACGATCCCGACGATGATGATCCTTCTGATGTATTACTGCATTTATTCGCTGACGGCAGAGACTCTGGCATCCGCAAGACAGAGCGGATTCCTGACGAAGGTATATCTTACTCCGATCTCCAAGCATTCCCTTCTTATCGGAAAAGCACTTATGGTCGTGATCGTGGGTTTAGCCAGTGCGCTGATCACATACTTCCTGCTGTTTATTTCCTCATGGCTGAACCGGACCAATAGTGCATATTCACTTCTGCCGTTCGGTCTGTTCCTGACGCCGACGCAGCTTCTGGCATTCTTTATTCTTCTGATCTCCGCCGCAGTCATGATGGCGATGCTCTGCTTCGGGATCACGTTCAAGGTCCGCCGTATGCAGGATGTCATTATGAACCTGCAGGTACCTCTCGTACTTCTTATCTTTGAATTCTTCGGGAACATGTTCCGTCCGTCCTCTGCGGAGGTGGTCGAATATCTGATCCCTGTACATAATACGGTCATGGTGATCCGTGAGATCTTCCTGGGAACCTATTCCTGGTGGACAATACTTCTGGTCACACTCGTGAACCTGGTCTTTGCCGCTGAGCTCTTCATCATATGTCTTAAGAGTAAGGACGGCATGATCCATATTGCAGAAGGAGGAGAAAATGATTTCGGTAAATCACGTAAGTAAGCGTTATAACAAGCGTGATATGGTCGTCAACGACGTCAGCTTTAAGGTAGAGAAGGGCACGATCTTCGGACTTCTCGGACCGAACGGCGCCGGTAAGACCACGCTTATGCAGATGATATCCACGCTGCTTCTTCCCACGTCGGGGATCATCTCGATCTGCGGCCTGGATACACAGTCATCCGCGCAGGACATCAGAAAGAAGATCGGTTTTCTGACAACGGAGATCAAGCTGGATCCGCTGTCCACACCGAACCAGTTATACAGCTTTTTCAGTGAACTGTATGACATTCCGAAGGAACAGATCGAGAGCCGTAAGCAGGCCAGTTTTGCCAGATTCGGAATCGCGCCTTTTGCGGATAAGAAGATCGCGGAACTGTCGACCGGTATGAAGCAGAAGGTCTCGATCGTGATCTCTCTGATCCATGAGCCGGAGGTGATCATCTTCGACGAACCGACAAACGGCCTGGATATCCTTACTTCCAGACAGGTTATGGACTATCTTCTCGAACTCCGTCAGAAGGGCTGCTGTGTTCTTCTGTCGACACATATTTTCTCCGTTGCCGAGCAGCTCTGCGATGAGATCGCGATCCTGGTCGACGGACGGATCGTAGATCAGGGATCCGCACAGGCCCTGACCGAGAAAACAGGAAGCAGAAACTTTGAAGAAGCATTCTTCAAAACTTATTCAGAACATCACCGGGAGGGATAAAAGTGAACCGCTCGCTGAAGGCATTGATCCGGAAAACTTTCGGGAAAAACCACACTATGAAGTCACAGGCATCCGTGATTACACTCCTGGCATGCGTGGCGTTCGTTGTGGTTGTGATTGCCTATCTCTTCAGCCTGATCAAAGAGTACTATCAGAAAGATGACTATGAGTATGAAGGTCTCCCGCAGAATATCGTTGTCGTCAATGCACCGGATTCCTGGAAAGCTTATGCGGAAGAAAGAGATCTCTATTTCTGGGCGGGAATTGAGGATAAAGAGACGGATGCCGTCTTCGATGTATTCACTTTCGATAAATGGATGAAGAAATACGATGCGTTTATGACGCTCGTTTTCCCGGAGGATTTCGACGAGAAATGCCTCAGGAAAAAAGTGGATGAGAAGCCGGAGATCCTGACCTTTGTTTCGACGGACCGTCTCGAATATGTTGAGATGAAGGATGACTTTATTGAAGGCGAGCTGGAGGAAGGATACTACTCGTATCTGGCTGAGCAGCTGGGTGTAAATCTTCCGATGCATGAACAGCCGCAGGTCTATACGCAGTTTATTGAAAAGGACGCGCATAAGGGCATCATCCGGGACCGTATCTCGAGAATGGTCGCACCGCTTCTGTTCTTCGTAGTGATCATGTACACCTGTATGCTGATCGCGATGAATGCGATCGCCGGTGAGAAAGAAAGAGGCACTTTTGCAGCGCTCCTGATGACCCCGATGTCGCGTGGCACGATCGTGCTCGGCAACTTCCTCGGCGTGGCACTTCATGCGCTGATTCCGAGCGCAGTCTGCATGATCATATTCTTCCCGAGATCCGTGGGCGGATTCTTCGGAGTCCTCGCACTCTCTCTGTCACTGATCATAATGATGTCGGCCATCACGATCATGATCTCCTGCATGAGCCAGTCCATCGTATCGGCGCAGACGGCCTTCCTGCCGATCTTCCTGATCGTACTGATTGCCTGCGTGACATGCATGCAGCCGACCACTTCGAATCCCATCAACAATTACATCCCGATCTACGGACACTTCTTCGGTATCGGTGACTGCCTGATGAATACGGCGAAGTTCCTGCCGGTACTGGTATGTGTTCTGTCCTCTGTGATTATGGCGGTGATCTGCCTTCTCGTTTCCCGCTATCTTCTTACGACGGAAACGTTTACCGTCGCAGTCGAATCCAAGTCGGATAAGCAGATCCGCAAGGCGATGGAACGCGCAAAGAAACAGGAAACAGACTATGTATCCCGCCCGAAAGCAAAAGTATTCGGTTTCTTCCCGATGAAGAGAAAATCGCCGGCAGGCTTCCTGTTCGGACATGCGGTCCTCCCGCTGGCACTGCTTTCTTTGTTCCAGACACTTGCCATGATCCCCGCGATCATCTCCTACATGAAGACTTCCGAATCTGTAAAATTCCTGCGCATGTTCAGGGATCTTGCAGGACTTGATAAGGTGAAGGATGCGGTCTCCGAGTCGGCATCGCTGTTCGCCGGATTTATGGAGAACCGCTGGTTTATCTTCTTCATGGGAATCGGCTACTGGTGCATCATCGGATGCTACATCCTGCTCGTGAAACTGCTTGAGAGAAACCGTCTTTCCGCGCTGGGCTTTGCTTCTCGAAAAGAACTTGCCGGGGAAGACCGAAGTGTTCATACCTGGACGCCTGTTCCGTCCGCGCTGTCCCGTAAATACAGGGCGCCGTGGAAGAATTACCTCAGAGGACTTCTGTTCGGATTTATCCTGATCTCCTCTGTCTATGTGGTCATGTTCATGACCGGACAAGTCTCCTTTAAGGGCTTTGCACTGACAACGGATACGGCGCCGCTGTTCTTCCTGTATCTTCTGATGTGGATCCCGCAGGGCGCGACGGAAGAGATCATGATGAGAGGCTATATGCTGCCGCGTGTTGCCGGAAGATTCGGTATCCCGTTCGGAGTTTTCTTCTCGTCACTGTGCTTCTCCCTCATGCATGGAATGAATGCCGGCTTCTCCGTAATCGCCTGTGTTAATCTCATGCTGATCGCAGCGCTCTTCGCCTGTATCGCACTCCGTCAGGGACATATCTATACAGTCTGTGCGATGCACACGATCTGGAACTTCTGCCAGGGCAACCTCTTCGGCTTGGAGGTCAGTGGTAACCCGCAGGCGGCGACGATCTTCTCATCCGGTTATACCAAGCTCTCCAAGGACTATATGACCGGCGGCAAGTTCGGTCCGGAGGGAGGCCTCTGTGTCACCATCGTGATCGTTATCGCGTTCATAGTGCTTTTCGCGACAAGAAAGAAAAAGAGCGGATCTTCAGTTCCAGAGGAAAGTGTATAATCTGTCACCCATTGACCTGTTATAATAGGGTAAAATAGTATCAAGAGAATTCTTGTAAGAGGTTGTGTTATGGGACGGATTTTACTGGTAGAAGATGATTCGAGTATTGTAACCACGCTGTCTGCTTTCTTGAAATCAGAAGGATTTGAAGTGATCTGGGCACCGGGGCAGACGACCGCGCTGACGAAGATCGAGACTGAGACGTTCGATCTGGCGCTGATCGATATTTCCTTAACAGACGGAAACGGATATGCGGTATGCGCGGCGATCAAGGCGCAGAAGGCGGATATTCCGGTTATTTTCGTAACGGCATCCGGTGACGAATACAGTGTTGTCACAGGTCTGGATATGGGCGCGGATGATTACATCAGCAAGCCGTTCCGTCCGAGAGAGATGCTCTCCCGAATCAAGAGTGTCATGAGAAGAAGCCACAAGTCTTCGGAAGTGGTGGAGCTCGGTAACGTCAAGATCGACACGGCCCGCGGCAACGTCAGCAAGAACGGGGATGAGATCATCCTTTCCGCACTCGAGTACAGACTTCTTCTTCTTTTTGCAAATAATCAGGGGGTAGTTCTTACCCGCGCCAAGCTCCTTCAGGATCTCTGGGATGTGGGCGGAGAATATGTAAACGATAACACCCTGACGGTATATATCAAGCGTCTCCGTGAGAAGATCGAGGACGATCCGGCACAGCCGGTTCTGATCCGCACGATCCGCGGCTTCGGTTATAAGGCCGGGGAGTGAGCATGATTCGGAGAAACGCGGAATTACGGTCTGAATATGCGATCTACATCGTGATCACGGTGATCCTTTGCTTCGGAGCTTCTTTCCTGGGCAGGAACAGCGTGATCGCTGTACTTATTACGGCTGTGACACTGATCCTCGTGCGCCTTGTCGCGGACATCCGGAGATACAGAAGGATAGAGGATCTGTCGGACAGTATCGATAAGATCCTGCACGGTGCGGAAGATGTGAAGTTCGAAGAGTATCAGGAAGGTGAGGTCGCGATCCTGAGTTCGGAGATCCATAAGATGGTGATCCGTCTGCGCGAACAGGCATCCCAGCTCCTGGCGGATAAACGGTTTCTTTCCGATTCCATCGCGGATATTGCTCACCAGCTGAGAACGCCGCTTACTTCCATGAATATTATCGTGGATATGTTCTCGGATGCCGAGCTTTCCGACGAGAAGAGATTTGATCTTCTTGCCGAGATGATGCAGAGCCTGAACCGTATCGAGTGGCTGATCAACACACTTCTGAAGATGAGTAAGATCGACGCAGATACAGTCTTCTTTGAGCAGAAAGAATACAGCGTCAAGGATATGCTTAGAAAGGCATCCCAGCCGCTGGAGGTGCCGCTGGATATCAACGGGGTGGCGCTGAAGGTCAACGTCCCGGAGGATGCGGTCATCCGCGGCGACATGATGTGGACCAGCGAAGCGATCGGCAATATCCTGAAGAACTGTATGGAGCACACACCGGAAGGCGGCATGATCGAGATCAATGTCAAGCACACGCCGATCTATACCGAGATCGTTATCCGAGATACAGGATCAGGTTTCGACCCGGAAGATATCCCGCACGTGTTCGAGCGCTTTTACAGAGGAAAAGTTGCCCTGAATACCAGCATCGGTATCGGCCTTGCGCTGACAAAAATGATCGTAGAAAGACAAAGTGGAACCATCCGCGCGAACAACCGCACGGAGCCGGATCACGGTGCGGAGTTTACTGTAAGGTTCTACCATACGAAGAGGTAAAGATATGGAACTACTGAGAGCGGAACATCTCACGAAGACATACGGTAAGGACGAGAACGTCGTTGCCGCGCTGAACGATGTTTCCTTAAGCATCGAAAAGGGCGAATTCGTTGCGATCATCGGCGCATCCGGTTCCGGAAAATCAACGCTTCTTCATATGCTTGGCGGCGTAGACCGTCCCACATCCGGTACCGTCCTTGTTGACGGGAAGGACATTTTCAAGCAGAGCGATGAGCAGCTGGCGATCTTCAGAAGAAGAGAGATCGGACTGGTTTATCAGTTCTTCAATCTGATCCCGGTACTGTCGGTCGTGGAGAATATCACGATGCCGGTACTGCTCGATCACAGAAGAGTGAATAAGGAGAGACTTGAAGAGCTTCTCTCACTTCTCGGCCTGAAAGAGAAGAAGGATGCGTTCCCGAACCAGCTCTCCGGCGGACAGCAGCAGCGTGTCGCGATCGGCCGCGCGCTGATCAACGCACCGACGATCCTGCTCGCGGATGAGCCGACAGGTAATCTCGACTCCAAGAACAGTCAGGAAGTTGTCGAGCTTCTCCGCTACTCGAACCAGAAATACAATCAGACGACAGTACTGATCACCCATGACGAGAACGTCGCCCTTCAGGCGAAGCGCATCATCACGATCCAGGACGGAAGGATCCAGCATGATGAGGTGATCCGTAAATGACACGGTCCTCCAATATCGTCAGCAAGTATGCCAAGCGTACGGTATTCAAGAATAGGAGCCGTTCGATACTGACGCTGATCGGAATCATCATCGCGACGATGATGTTCTCGATCGTTTCGTCGGCACACCAGAGCGCGATCGATATTCTGAAAAGCTTTGCTAATGACGATTACGGAACATGGCATGTCGAAGCTTACTCGATGACATCCATGGATTTCCAGAACGTGATCAAGGATGACAGGATCAAGAGAGTGGCCTATATCCAGGAGATCGGATTCAATCCCTGGAAGGGATTCCAGACAGAGTACTCGGCGATTAACAATGCGGTCAAATACATCGATCAGTATGAGTACTTTCTGGCAGCCATGAGTCCTGATTTCCCGGAGATGTGCAATATCTCCATTGTCCGGGGAAGGCTTCCGCAGAACAGTTCTGAAGTGATCATTTCCCTGGAGATGTTTTCCGATGACAGAGAGAATCTGGAGATCGGATCGGAGATCGATATGGATTATTATGCCCGATATTCCAGCGGTCACAAGGTTATGAACCTTCAGAATCTCCAGCGTGACAAAGCCGGATTTATCGATGAGCAGGTCTTTGCGATCGGTGAACAGAAGTATACGATCGTAGGATACTTCACAGTTCCCGAGTATTCGAAGTGGAGAAACATTGCCGCAAATACGATGCTGACATGCTCGGACGGTGTCATGGCCGGATCCGCGGTCAACGCATTCTTCGAGTTTAAGGATCCTTCCGTTTATACGCAATTTACACAGGATCACTTCGAGAATGAAGATGACTGTCTTTATAACAAAGACTATATCCGAATGGAGAATTCCGCGGACGATACACGCATCCAGAGAAGGATCGCGATCGTTTCCGGAGGAACGATCGGCATGATCGTGCTTCTGGCCGTTATGCTCATCTATAACTCTTTCGCATCCTCCTCTTCCGAGAGACTTCGTGCGATCGGTCTTCTGAAATCAGTCGGCGCCACAAGACGGCAGGTGAAGGAACTGATGTTCACGGAGGCATTCATTTACTCGGTCATCGGTATCCCGATCGGCCTCCTTCTCGGACATGTCAGTAGCTTCTTCCTGTTCCGTTCACTGAGTGAGATGGGAAGTAACGCAGCGAACTACTTTATTGTAAAGAATATCGATCTTCAGTACCGTATCGGATATCAGAACATAATTGCCCCGGTCGTTCTGTCCCTTCTTACGATCTTCGCGGCGGTCATGATTCCGGTGATCCAGGTATCCAAAGTCCTTCCGATGGAGGCAGTCCGGGCGAACGAGAGCTATGCGCAGGGTCATGATAAGAAGAGGTACCATGCGCTTGCCACCAGGATCTTCGGCTTTACCGGAGCACTCTCCCTGAAGAATTACCAGCGCTACAGAAAGAGATATCTGGCGACGGTCATTTCGATCATGGCCAGTGTCTTTATGATTCTTTTTGCGAATATGCTTGTGAACTCCGTCGCGAAGAACTATCAGATCGATGAGGGAGGATCGGAGAACACGATCAGATATCTTCATGCGACCGGCACCGGTGGTTTTACCGATGAAGATCAGGCACTGTTTTATATGCTGCAGTCAGTGGATACGGTACGGTCCGGACAGCTGGTATACGCAACAACTGCGCAGATCCAGCCATCGGAGTGGAATTTTGTTTCTCAGGAAGTCGGGGCGGACCTGAGGAGGGATTCATATTCCGAGAGCTATATTATGATGTCGGTCGTCTTCATTGACGATGCTTCCTGGAGAGATATCTGCTCCAAAAATGACATCGATCCGGATCCTTTCCTGGAATACGGATCGAATCTCTGCCTAATGAACAACCATGTCATGCTCTTCGAAGAAAACGGAAATGTGTATTACGAGGGAAAGGCTTTTAATAAGATCCCGACAGAAATGGGAATGGACATCAATGAGGAGAACTATCCGGACTTCATTTTCAAGCTCAAGCCTCTTCAGGAGCTCGATCTCTCTGATGACCTGCAATTGTATGAGTCTTACGTTCAGATCTATGTACCGCTCTCGCGTCTGGATTACTACCATATGCGTTCTCTTGAAGGATTTGAAGTGTTCCGGTTCGAGGCAGGAAAACCGGTCAGTGCCGTTGCGCAGATGAAGGAGATCCTTTCCAATAATCTCTATCTGAGTGATACGCTTGTGGATGCCGGTATTAACGTGCGTGCCCGTCATGCGGTCAATTCACTGGTGAAGATCATCATGTACGGATACGTGGCGATGCTGAGCCTCATGTGCTTTATTAACGTTATCATGACTGTTATCAGTAATATCGTATTCCGAAGAAAAGAATACATCCTTCTTACGTCTGTCGGTATGTCGAGAAAAACACTTTTCCGGATGGTCATTTCCGAGAGCCTTATTTATTTCTTTGAGAGTATCATTCTTCTTATGCTGATCATGTTCGTCTCGATGGAGATCTCTGTGCTGTTTATCGATTCGGGGATCCCGAAATATCTGAATGTGCCGTATCTGCTGATCGTCATCTTCCTGCATCTGCTTGTCGTAGTTTCAACAACGGCGATCGGTCTTTCGAGGATCATGAGAGATGAGATCATCGAGGGGATCAGAAAAGATTATTACTGATTTTCCAGCCATTCCTCCGCGGAGAACGGACGTCCGTGAGCGCTCAGATACTGCTTGCAGGAAAGCCCGATAAGTGTCTCCCATGTTCTTCCGAGCTGCGCCTCATTATCCACGAATACCGGCGCCAGAACGCGCTTGTTATACTGGGCGGCGTCTCCGATCAGGGCAATATCCCCGATCCGGAAGGATACGGAATCTTCCGAGTGGCCGGGTGTCATCAGCAGCTGAACTTCTTTTCCCAGAACTTCTTCCACGATGTTTCTGGTCAGAGGAAGTGCATTCTGACAGGGTTCGTACGGGACGAAGGCAGGGAGCTTCGGAACAACATTTCCGGCGGGACCTGCTTTCTTAATGTAGGGATGGTCTTTTCTCGGACGGGGATAGGCTCCGCGCTTAAGATATTCCAAAGATGTTTTCAGACAGTATACGGGACAGTTGAAGAGCATGGAGAAGTACTCGGCGTTCCCGGCGGTATCTCCGTGCGCATGCGTAAGGAAGATCGCGTCTACCGCGAAAAGAAAATCCTTACCGAGATTCTTCTCGATCAGATCCCTCTCGGAAAGCGGACCCGGATCGATCAGTACGGCCTTGTCCTTATACGTGACGCAGTAACTGGAATAGATCTTCGTTCCGACATTGAAAAACTGGTAATCACCATTGTGGCTGATCAGCATATGCAGTCGGTCCTTTACTCGTTATAACTGTCCGGAAGGATCTGGACTTTGCCGTAGTATTCTTCCAGTGTCGAGATGTTTTTCTCATACATTTCCGTGGCGACCTCAACGCCGACAAAACGGAAATGCCAGCCTTCTACACCGTATCCGGTGATATGTCCTTTATCTGCCGGATATCGCCAGATAAATCCGTATTCATGACCATGTTCGAGGACCCACTGGCCGGCCTTGGTATAGACGAAATTATCGCGGATCTCCGGGTCGCTCTTGATGTTGATGTCCAGTGCCAATCCGAGAGGATGCTCGGATCTTCCGGGGTAGGCATTCTTGCATACGGCCTTATCCAGACCGCGGCGCGGGATCGCATTATTGAAGCTGTATGTCTGTGTGGCCCAGTCACGATAGCCGGAGATGAGATACAGATCCTGCCCGATGTCAGCAAGACATGCATCGTGCATGGCTTCCCATGCGGTTGCTGCTTCCGGACGGAGCTGCTGGCTGGCGGAGTACTTTGCCAGGACTAGCTCCGGTACATAAGTCTCCGGGCTTGCATAGTATTTGTTTACGAGGACGGCGATATCTTCGGGATTCGACACGATTTCCGCCCTGACGGAACGCGGATCCACATAACCGCTGTACCAGACTGCACCACCCGTGATCGTCGGCTCGACGTATTCCGGTACCGGCGTCGGTGACGGAGAAGGAGTCGGTGTGGGTGTAGGCGTTGATGTCGGAGCCGGGGTCGGCGTTGCTTCTTCTGAGGTGGCAGAAGTAGCGGATGGCTGCGTCGTCGAAGGCGCAGTCCAGCTGGTAAAAGATGAATCCAGAGTTTTCTTGTCTTTACAGGCCGTACCGAAGACCGATGAAACGATCATTGCAATCAGTAGAAGTGCCGGAAATATGTTTCTCTTCATATGAAGATCCCACCCTTACATAATTTCACATGATTCAGTATATCTCAGGAAAAGCAACGGTAGTGTTTCATTTTTACTGAATTCTTATGACATAGAATGAAACCTGACTTTTCCGCGAAAAACCATTGACACTGGAAATTCCGAGTCTTATAATCCACACGTAACTTCAGGGCGGGGCGTAATTCCCCACCGGCGGTGATGCATCAAGAGAAGATGCGAGCCCGCGAGCGAAGAGCTGAACCGGTGCGAATCCGGTGCCGACGGTATAGTCCGGATGGAAGGAGTGATATAAATGTCAGAAGTAACAACAAATCTCAAATCCCGAAACGAATCCAGAAAAGCACTTATCCGTAAGATTGCTGTTGCAGGTGTTATGACTGCTCTTGCGGAAGTCCTCATGATGCTTGAGATCCCGCTTCCTCTGATGCCGGGCTTTCTTAAGTACGATTTCTCGGATATTCCCGCACTCTTTACAGGGTTTGCCTGCGGGCCGATTGCAGGAGTGGTCGTAGAGCTCCTGAAGAACCTGATCCACTTTGTTCTCGGTATGTCGACTACGGAGGGTATCGGTGAAGTCGCAAACTTTATTTCCGGTTCGATCTTTATTCTTACCGCTACCATCATCTACCTGCGAATGAAGAATAAGAAGGGCGTTATCCTCTCTCTGGTTTTTGGAACGGTTGCACTGACGATTGCAACATCTTTCGTCAACTATTTCTTCTGCATTCCTCTTTATGAGAAGGTGTGCGGATTCCCGCTTCCGGTCATCATCGATCTGTGCGATAAGGCCAATACCCTGGTAAAGATCGACTCCAAGCTGGACGTTATCCTCATGACATTTGTACCATTCAACATCTTTAAGGGAATCACGATCTCCATGGTCGCATTCCTGTGCTATATTCCTCTGAGAAGATACTTCGAGGATAAGACGGAAGATGCTGATGTGGTCAAAGACGAAGCTGAGGAAAACTGAGAAATTGATTCTACACATGAAAAAGGCTGACCTTCGGGTCAGCCTTTTTGTTTACCTGATTCAATTGATCTCAGAGTCCCAGGATCTCTTTGTAGTTATCGCAGACATCCTTGTAGTTCTCAGGAGTTCCGATGTCGATGCATGTGCCCGGTGCACGGTAAACATAGACATCCTTTCTGGAGTAGAGCCAGGACGGGAAGTGACCCGGAGCATCCGGAGTATTACCCTCGTCGAGGTACTGACGGATCATGGGGACTGTCTCCTTGAGATACATGTATGTCGCATAGACCGCATCAGTGGACTTCGGCTCCTTCGGCTTCTCTTCCAGAGTCACGACCTTGCCGTTCTCATCGAGAGTTGCAACTGCGAGCTTCTTTAACTGCTCGATATCTTCGACGGTGACGGAAATGAGAGTATCCTTTCTGTTGCTCATGAAGAAATCGTACATGTCCTTGAGCTTATAGGTGAAGAGATTGTCGCCGGCGATGATCATCATGTCCTCATCAATAGCGAGCTTGTCAATGACGAACTGGATGTCGCCGATAGCTCCGAGCTTATTGGAATCGTCCGTCGTGCCGTCATCAATGACCTCGATCGGAGTCAGGATCTTACCGTCAGAAAGATCCTTTTCGGAACGGTCCTTCGCCCATACAGCGAAGTGGTCCGCGAAACGGTGGTTGGTCACAACGACGATCTTATTGACGTCCGGGATGGTCTCGATCTCATCGGTGATGTAATCGATCATCGCCTTCGGGCCGACCGGAAGAAGCGGCTTCGGTGTATTGATGGTCAGCGGATAGAGGCGCGTGGCATATCCGGCAGCAAGAATCAAAGCTATCATTTTCTTTTCCTTTCCCCACACATAATGTGGGCGTCCGAAGCGCCATTGCTTCGCGAATTCCGCTCCGGAGATGAAGTATTTTTACCATATTAGCAGAAAATGATATAAAAATCTATTTACAATCCATTTCGATTCGATAACACCTGTCAAAAAAGTAAAGGAAATTGTAGAAAATAAGCGGAAAAGCGGCTATAATAACATTGTTAAGGATACTAACAGAAATCTGATGGTCAAAAGTTCTTTTCGAGCCGGATCATTGGGGTTTTTGTGCGCATATACTTGAAACAAAAGCCTTAAAGGAGAAAGAGAATATGGAGCTTTGTGCAGTTGTTATGGCAGCCGGTGAAGGGAAGCGTATGCATTCCAATCATTCGAAGGTCGTTCAGCTCGCTGCGGGAAAACCCCTGATCCGCTGGGTCGCGGAGGCACTTTCCGGGGTAGGCGCTACCGAGCAGGTATATATCGTCGGACACAGACAGGAAGAGGTCAGAGAGGTACTCGGTGAGGACGTGGCATTCGTTTTCCAGGAGCAGCAGCTCGGTACCGGACATGCCGTAATGCAGGCAGCTCCTTTCCTCGAGGGCAGAAACGGATGCACGATCGTACTTCCGGGTGATGCTCCGCTTATTACTTCCGATACGATTTCAAAAGCACTGGAGATGTTTGAGCAGGGCGATTACGGCGCGGTCATCATTACCGGCCTGGCTCCGGATCCGAAGGGATACGGCCGTATCGTACGTAATCAGGAAGGAAACGTCGTTAAGATCGTTGAGCACCGGGACTGCACAGAAGAAGAACTGAAGATCAACGAGATCAATTCTTCCATCTACTGCTTCAAGACACCGCTCCTTCTTTCCGCACTCGGACGTATCGATGCGAAGAATGCGCAGAAGGAATACTACCTGACAGATACGATCGAGATCCTCATCCGTGACGGTCATAAGGTCGGCGCATATATTGCGGATTTCGATGAGACACGCGGTGTCAATGACCGCGTTCAGCTTCAGGAAGTCGGCAAGATGCTCAACAGAAGAACCTGTCTTAAGCTGATGCAGCAGGGTGTCCAGATCGTGGATACCGAGACGACATGGATCGCGGATACGGTCGAGATCGGCAAGGATACGCTCATCCTTCCGGGAACGATCCTTCTCGGAAATACGATGATCGGTGATGAGTGCGTCATCGGTGAGAACACACGTCTCGAGAACGTAAGAGTCGGTGACGGAACGACGATCGACAACTCGATCGCTTCGGATTGTGATGTCGGCAAGAACTGCCGTATCGGACCTTACTCTCATCTGCGTCCGGATACGATCCTTAAGGATAATGTCACCATCGGTGCATATGTTGAAGTCAAGAATGCGACCATCGGGGATTACTCCCGTGCACGTCACCTTACCTATGTCGGTGATGCGAAGGTCGGAAAGAACGTTAACTTCGGCTGCGGTACCGTAACCTGTAACTACGATGGTATGGATAAGACATGGTGCGTGATCGGCGATAACGTATTTATCGGCGGCAACTCGAACCTGATCTCTCCGGTAACGCTCGAAGAGAATTCCTACATCGCCGCGGGTTCGACCATCACGGAGAATGTTCCGGAACTTGGACTTGCCATCGCAAGATCACAGCAGGTCGTCAAGGAGAACTGGGTCGCCAAGAAGAACCGTTCACGTGCGTCTACGGTCATCCAGCCGGATAAGAAGCGTACCAGCGGTATGTGATCCGATGCTATTCCGAAGGAAACGAAATAAGGAAGACGACTGGACGGCTTTAGGTGAAAATATGTGGCTGATCGTAGGCCTGGGAAATCCGGGAAAAGAATATACATCCACCTTCCATAACTGCGGCTTTATGACGCTGGAAGTTCTTGCTCAGAAGAACAATATCAAGGTTGATAAGCTGAAGTGGAAAGGCGAATACGGAAGAGGAACGATCCAGGGGGAAGACTGTATCCTCCTGCGTCCGCATACCTTCATGAATCTTTCCGGACAGAGTGTGATCGAGGTCATGCGTTTCTTTAAGATCCCGCTCGATCACCTGATCGTGATCTACGATGATATCGATATTCAAAGAGGAAAGATCCGTGTCAGATCCAGCGGGTCGGCCGGCACGCATAACGGCATGAAGTCCGTGATCTACTGTGTCGAGTCCCAGGATTTTGCGAGAGTCCGGATCGGCTGCGGTCCGGTCCCCGAGCACTGGGATCTCGCGGATTTTGTTCTCTCTACGATTCCGAAGGACGAACAGGAAACGATGCTGAAGTCCTTCGAAGAAGGCGCTCAGGCAGTTGAAGATATCCTCTCGGGCAAACCAATCCCGGGTGGAAGAAACAGAGGAGGATCCCATCATTCATGATCTTTCTTCCTTCGATAAAAGAGATGCTGAAAGAAGCCTTCGTCGACCCTGCCTTTATGGAGCTGGTCGATTCTTTTTCTGCGCAAAAAGGACACATTAACCTGACCGGAATGACCGAGACACAGAAGGCTTTCCTGATTGCGGCGGCTGTGCTCTATCAAAGTGAGAACAGCAAGGATGAGAACGCGCCGATCCCGGTGATCCTGGTTTCGGATGAACTCTCCGCAAGAAGAATGAAGTCCCACCTCGATGCTTTTTTCGAAAAGGAAAGCGTGATCCTTCGCGGCAGGGAAACCCATATGTCCGCGGTCTCCGCATCCAGCCGTGAGATCGAGCAGGGCCGTGTACGTGCCCTCGTAAAATACGTCACCAGAGACTGCGGATGCCTGATCGTTACTGCCGGTGCTCTTCTTACGAAGATGCTGCCGATGAGCCGCTTCATCAGCACGACGGTAACTGTCCGCCTCGGCAAAAGACTTCCGCCGGAAGACCTCGCTCAGACCCTGATCTCTATGGGCTATGTCCGTACAAGAGAGGTCGAGGGTGTCGGCGAATTCAGCAAGCGCGGAGATGTTTTCGATCTGTTCCCGAGCGGATCCGATATGGGTGTCCGGCTCTCGTTTTTCGACGATGAGGTCGACCAGATCAAGCTCTTTAATCTCAATACCCAGAGATCCGAAGAGCAGCTGAAAGAATACACGATCCTTCCTGCGTCCGAGCTTCTCCTTCCGAGAAAAGAATGGGATAAACTGGCGGACAAAATGGTTGCGCTCGGTGATGCTGCCGCGACAAAAGCCGCTGCGATCGGCGCAGAGAGAAATAATATCGACACGCTTCTCCGCATGGTCGGAAAAGAAAGCGAAGCACTTCGAAGCGGCGGTTCTTTTTCCGGATGGGAAAAGTGGGCGGCTGTATTAGAAGAAAACACCGAGTCGATCCTCTCCTTCGTAAGAGGCATGGGCGACACGGTCTATGTGGATGAGATCGCGCAGGTGCGCTCTCGTATGGACGGTGTGGCCGCGGACTTTGAAGCGCGTTTCCGGAATGCTTTTGAAAAAGGACTTGTCCCGGCAGAGTGCTCGACGGCACTTGCCAAGATCCCGGATGTATTCCGTGAGCTCGATAAGAAACAGGTGGTCGCGATGGCCATCCTGCCGAGCAGTAATAACGGCCTTCCCGGCGGGGTCCACATCAAGATCCAGGGTACGGCATGCAACAGTTACCGCGGTCATGAGGATGCGCTCGCCGAGCTGATCTCCGGCAGGAATAAGGAAGGGAAGACCACATATATCATGAGCGGAACGGGAAGCCGTGCCGAAAAACTCAGAACGTTCCTTTTCGAGAAGAACAGTATGCCGGTGCTTCTTCCCAAGCCGCTTCCGAATGGTTTTGTATATCCCGCGATCAACCTGATCCTCATCGGTACGCAGGATATCTTCGGTGTGGACAGAGGCATCAAGAAGAAGAAAAAAGGCGGCATGACGATCGACCTTTTCTCAGATCTCGTTCCGGGTGAACTGGTCGTTGATGATGAGAACGGTGTCGGAAGATACGATGGTCTTGTGAATCTCGAAGTCGAGGGAACGAAGAGAGACTATCTGCAGATCACTTATGCAAATGACGACCATCTTTATATCCCGATGGACCGTCTCGACCATATCCAGAAATATGTCGCATCAGACGGGAGAACACCGAAGCTTGCGCGACTCGGATCTGCCGAATGGAGCAAGTCGGTAAGCCGTGCGAAAAACTCCATCAAGCAGCTCGCGTTTGACCTCGTCGAACTCTATGCGAAGAGACAGGCCGTCGACGGATATGCGTTCGCTCCGGATACTGTCTGGCAGGCACAGTTTGAGGACGATTTCCCGTATCAGGAAACCGAGGATCAGCTCAATGCAATCAAGGACATAAAGAAAGATATGGAGTCGAAAAAGTCTATGGACAGACTCCTCTGCGGCGATGTCGGCTTCGGTAAGACCGAGGTTGCTTTCCGCGCGATCTTTAAGTGTGTCATGGACGGAAAACAGGCAGTGCTTCTTGCGCCGACCACGGTACTTGTCCAGCAGCACTACGACAACTTAAAAGAGCGTCTGCGCGGCTATCCGATCCGTATCGCGATGCTCAGCCGCTTTGCCACTCCGAAGGAGATCAAGCGTGCCGTGCAGGGTATCAACGACGGCTCCGTTGATGTCGTTGTCGGTACGCACCGTGTCCTGAGTAAGGATGTCCAGCCGAGAAATCTCGGACTGATGGTCATCGACGAAGAGCAGAGATTCGGTGTTAATCACAAAGAGAAAATGAAGACTCTGCGTAACACGGTAGATGTGCTGACATTAACTGCGACGCCGATTCCGAGAACGCTCCACATGTCGCTGTCGGGTATCCGCGATATCTCCGTTCTCGAAGAACCGCCGCAGGACAGACGTCCCGTGCAGACGTATGTTATCGAGTACGATCCGCAGATCATCGCAGAAGCGTGCCTGCGTGAGATCGAACGTCACGGTCAGGTCTTCTATCTGTTCAACAATACACACCTTATCCAGGAGAAAGCCGAGATGCTTTCCGATATGCTTCCCGGCGCGAGGATCGTATACGCGCACGGCAAGATGAGTGAAAGAGAACTCGAGAGCATCATCGAGGCATTCATCCGGAAAGAGGCGGATATCCTCGTCTGCACGACGATCATCGAATCGGGTGTGGATATGCCGAACGTTAATACCATCATCGTCGAGAACAGCGACCGCTTCGGTCTTTCCCAGCTCTACCAGCTGAAAGGACGTGTCGGAAGATCCGACCGCCAGGCGTATGCGTACATCACATATCAGCCGGAAAAGGTCCTGAATGAAGATGCGGAAAAAAGACTCGCTGCGATCCGTGATTTTACCGAACTCGGATCCGGTATCAAGATCGCGCTTAAGGACCTTGAGGTACGTGGTGCCGGAAATCTTCTCGGTGCAGAGCAGCACGGACAGATGGATGTCATCGGTTATGAACTGTACTGCCGTATGCTTGACGAAGAGATCAAGAAACTGTCCGGCACATGGGAGCCGGAGGTCGAAGATACCGTCATCAAGATGAGCGAAGACGCATACATTTCTCCTGCGTATATTCCGGATGACGGACAGCGTATGGATGTATACAGACATATCCAGAGCATCGCGTCGAGAAAAGAAAGAGAAGACCTGGAAGATGAATTGATCGACCGTTTCGGCGATGTGCCGAAGGAGGTCACGATCCTTGCGAATATTGCCATCATCCGCCATCAGGCGGCCAAGCTCGGATTTGAAAAAGTCGAGATCGAAAAGGATACGGCGAAACTGTATTTCCGTCCGGGAGTTTCCGGCGCAGCGGCCGCGATCCTCATGGCGGGCGGAGACAAGCGCTTCGACGGTCACATCATGGTGTACTCGCTGAAGCATCCTTTCCTGCAGTATAAACCGATGCCGAAGGATCAGCCGGAGATCGTCGCGAATGTGGCGGATCTTCTTGATCTGATGAGTGTGGGAATGAAGGAACAATCCGTCGGGAATGAGGCCACTCCGGCAAAGTAAAGGAGAGCGAAGATGATCGTTTTCGATGTACTGTATTTTCTGATATGCACAGCATGTGTTTTTGTATTGGGAAATATCGTGATGCTCCCCATACCGAAGCTGTGGCTGCTACTTCTGATCCCTGCTTTTATCGTGATCACTCTGCTTCCCGTGCTTCCCTCAGCGTCAAAAAAGATCCACTCGAAAAGGCTTCGTATCGCTAATAGAGGATCGAGACTTCTGAAGATTTTTCTTGCCTCGATGGTCGTCGTATTAGGGTTCAATATTCCGGCCATGACAGGTGCTTTTTCCGCGGAAGGAATACCTGCGGTCGGTGATGCCGGATGGAGATGGACAGGACATATCCTTCTGGTGGTTCTGATTGAAGCGGCCGTGTTCTGGAGCGGTATCCTCCGCATCTACCTGACGGCAAATCAGCTCGGGATGAAGTACCGCCTGATCGGTATCCTCTGCGGATGGATCCCGGTCGTAAATCTGATCTGCCTCGGCGTACTTATCCGTATCACGGATAAAGAAGTGAAGTTTGAAAACGACAAGATACTGCTAAATGAATCGCGTGCATCGAAGAGGATCTGTGCAACGAAATATCCGATCCTCATGGTGCATGGTGTATTCTTCCGTGACTTCCGTTTTTTCAACTACTGGGGACGTATCCCGGAGCAGCTCGAAGCAAATGGCGCGAAAGTATTCTACGGTAATCAGCAGTCCGCGGCGTCCGTCGATGATTCGGGGCGGGAACTTGCAGAGCGTATCCGGAAAGTATGCGAAGAAACAGGATCGGAGAAGGTCAATATCATCGCACATAGTAAGGGGGGACTTGATTGCAGAATGGCGATCGCTAAGTATGGCGCCGCTCCATATGTCGCAAGTCTTACGACGATCAACACCCCGCACAGGGGATGTGAATTTGCGGATTATCTTCTAAGCAAGATCGGGGAATCGCATCAGAAGCGCGTGGCGAAAATGTACGAAGCCGCGCTTCGGAAAATGGGCGATCCGAACCCGGATTTTCTCGCGGCTGTAAACGATCTTACACACTCTTCCTGTGAGAAGCTGAATGCGGAAATGCCGGATCCGGAAGGAATATTCTGTCAGAGTTTCGGATCGAAATTAAACCGTGCAGGTTCAGGACAATTCCCGCTTAATTTTTCTACTCTTCTGGTCGGACATTTTGACGGACCGAACGACGGACTCGTCGGAGAAAAATCTTTTCAGTGGGGATCCGATTATCAGTTCCTGACAGTTACCGGGAAACGCGGAATCTCTCATGGAGATGTCATCGATCTCAACCGCGAAAACATCGACGGATTCGATGTCCGCGAGTTCTTCGTCGGAGTTGTTTCCGACCTGAAGGAAAAAGGGTTCTGATTCGATTTAATCGTTCTGAGAAAAGGAGAAAAATCTTAGGAAAAACCACGCACAATCTTCCTTGCATTTTCATCAAGAGTGATACAATAAATCTAAGTGGAAAAAACACAAGGAGGGTATATTATGGGTGATAACAAAAATGCGGTATACGATGCGAGAACGCTCGGATATCCCAAGATGTTCGTGCTGGGATTTCAGCACATGTTTGCTATGTTTGGCGCGACGGTTCTCGTTCCGGCGCTGACAGGACTTTCTGTATCTGCGACACTTCTGTTCGCAGGCTTAGGTACATTACTTTTCCATTTTCTGACAAAGGGTAAAGTCCCTGCCTTCTTAGGATCCTCCTTTGCTTTTATTGCCGGATATAAGGCAGTTGCATGGACGGTGGAGATCGTTGACGGGAAAGAGGTTGAAACACTTCATCCGGAGCTCCTCCCGTATGCCTGTATAGGCGTGCTGGCAGCTGGTGCCCTCTATCTGGTACTGGCAGCTCTGATCAGGGCATTCGGTCAGAAGAGAGTCATGAGGTTCTTCCCACCGGTCGTTACCGGCCCGATCATCATTGCGATCGGTCTTACACTTTCCAAGACAGCGATCGACAGCTGTAAGGATAACTGGATCGTTGCTGTTCTCGCGATCCTTGTGGTGGTGGTCTGCAATGTCTTTGGAAAAGGCATGATCAAGATCGTTCCGGTCCTTCTGGGTGTAATCGTTTCATATATTGCAGCGTGCTTTCTGGGCATCGTTAACTTTGATTCTGTACGAGAAGCTGCTTGGATCGGTCTTCCTTTCAAGATGGAGAACACAGCATTTGAGGTCTTTAAGGATCCGGATTGGTCAATACTGGCAAATGCGGTCATCACGATCATGCCGATTGCTCTTGCAACCATGGTCGAGCATATTGGTGATATCTCCGCGATCTCTTCCACAACGAACAGAAACTTCATCGAAGAACCCGGTCTTCACAGAACACTCCTCGGCGATGGTCTTGCCACAATGCTTGCATCTCTCTTCGGAGCTCCGGCGAATACCACATACGGCGAGAACACAGGTGTCCTTTCCCTGACGAAAGTCTATGATCCAAAGGTTATCCGCATCGCTGCATACTGCGCGATCTTCTTCTCCTTCTCGCCGAAATTCGCGGCGCTGGTCGGATCGATGCCGGTAGCGACCATCGGCGGTGTTTCGATCGTTCTTTACGGTATGATCTCTGCAGTCGGTGTACGTAACATCGTAGAGAATCAGGTCGACTTCAGTAAGAGCAGAAACATCATCATCGCAGCACTTATCCTCGGATTCTCCATCGGCGTGAACTACTCCGGTGCGATCAAGTTCTCGATCGGCTCTGTAGATATTTCTCTGTCGGGTCTTGCGATCGGTGCTCTGATCGGTATCATCTTTAACGCGATCCTGCCGCTCGAAGAAAAAGAGTATAAGGGCGCAAACAAGGCATATGTGACCGAGGGCGAAGGCGTGATCTCGAATCAGCCGAAGCGCATGGACACTAAGAGAAAGAATGTAAAGAAGAGTGAGTCCAGAAAGAGATAAACTCTTGTTCAGATTTGAGTTTTAATCAAAAAGTCGCTGAATACGTCGCTGCAGGGTATGCAGAAAGTAACGTGGACAGCGACTTTTTGTGTTTGATGTGGATTTTAAGTTTTTCTAATCAGAGAGCTTCCGCAGGTGGTGCAGAACTTCGTGCCGGAAGAAGGTGTTCCGCAGCGGGAGCAGTACTTCATGAGTGCGGGCTCATTAGAAACCGGAGCAACCGCAGGAGCTGCACTCATCGGGTTTTCTGCCTGAGCCTGAATTTCCTGAACTTTCGCAGCTATAGCAGAAGGACCGCTTGAAAGTTTCGCCATCTCGTCCATTCTGTTGATGCGCGTCTGACTTGCTTCATCCGGAACGATCGGGTCGAAAGATGCGCCCACGAGAGTAACGGATCTGGCCTTCAGATCACTGCCGATGATCTCCACGAACTCGGCAAGCATCGAAGACAGCTCACGGAAGTTTGCAGCACCCATATCAAAAAGTTTTCTTGCGATGGAATAGTTGGCCATATCGGCAACATACTTCACGGTCGTCTCGCTTTCGGGAACAAGAAGATTCGGATTATCACACTCTACCATAATGCTACCGCTGATCTTCAGGAAAATGCTCCTGTATTTCAGATCATTGAAGGGAATGGTGTTGGAAAAAGAAACATTAAAAGCCATGGTCATTACCTCCGATCTTCCTTGCCGTGACAAAATTTATTATATCACGGTCAGTTGGCAGTGACTATACAGTCTGCGCATAGGAATTGCGATATTTTTACACGTGTTGATTTCAGGATCCGGAAAAGGGGATGTAAACAATCTGTGAAAGA
>JAILHZ010000150.1 GCA_024695545.1 Clostridiales bacterium | reverse complement strand
AAGCTGAACCAGTACTTGTATACCAGATCGTTGCCGTTGATCTCGATCTTGCAATCCTTGAATTCGGAATTGTTTGCGATCATGGCCGAAGCCTGCTCGTTCATCTGCTTCAGTTCAGAAGAGCTGACCTTCTTCTCCAGTGTCTTCTTGCCGCAGCCAACAAGCATTACAACGCAGACAAGTACAGAAAATACGCTAAGAATCTTTTTTCTCATGGTGTGAAACCCTCCACTTTCCTTTAACTCTTTTGCTTTTTACTCTTGCGAGACGCGATGATTTACCTGGGTGCGACTCACAATCGTTCATCATTATAACATTATTTGGGGGGAAATAACAATCATGATTTTTTAGCGTCTTTTACATGCTTCTTGATCTTATTGAAAGACTTGTCGCTGATGTCGTGCTCGATACGGCAGGCATCGGCAGCGGCGGTCTCTTCATCGACGCCGAGCATGACCAGAGCTTCCGTCAGGATACGGTGGCGCTCATAGATGCTCTTGGCGATCTTCTTGCCGTCGTCAGTCAGGATGATCTCACCATCTTCTCCAACGGTAATGAATCCCTTGTTCCTCAGGATGCCCATGGCACGGCTGACACTGGGCTTGGACAGGTCCATCTCACGAGCAATGTCGATGGAACGTACGTTACCGTTACGCTTCTTCAGGATCAGGATCGTCTCGAGATAATCCTCACCGGATTCATAAAGTCCATTCATGGTCGTTCTCCTTTATCATTTTTCGTTCACATTGATTATAACACTTATGGTTTACATCTAGGGGACGCAAATATAAAATGTGGGGGAAATAAGAAAGAAGGATATGACAAATTAATGAAACTGAAGAGTTCGGATGCAAAAGGAATCGCCTGCATACTGGTGGCCGCGATGGGCTTTGCCCTGATGACCTTTTTCGTCAAACTCTCCGGCGATGTGCCCACGATGGAAAAAGCCTTCTTCCGTAATGCCTTTGCCGCACTGATCGCCGCTTTCACCCTTGTCCGGTCCGAAGATAAGTTCAGGATGAAAAAGGGAAACGGCAAGTACGTATTCCTCCGCTGCCTTTTCGGTACGACGGGACTTCTGTGTAACTTCTACGCGATCGACCATCTTCCGCTGGCAGATGCCAATATGCTCAATAAGCTTTCGCCGTTTTTCGCGATCCTCGCATCGATCCCGATCATGAAGGAAAAGCCGACGAAGATCGACATCATGACCACGGCCGTTGCGTTCTCGGGAGTGCTCCTGATCGCGCGTCCTTCCGCTGACGTCTCCATGATCCCCGCACTTGCCGGTGTCTGGGGCGGTGCCGGTGCCGGTATCGCGTATTCTTTCGTCCGTCTTCTCGGAAAAAGAAAAGAGAGGACGTCGATCATTGTCCTCTGCTTCTCGCTGTTCTCGTGTCTTCTGTCTCTGCCGTTCATGATCTTCGACTTCAAGCTCATGGAGCCCTGGCAGCTGCTGTGTCTGGTCTCTGCCGGAATCTTTGCCGCGATCGCACAGTTCTCCATCACATCTGCATATAAGTTCGCGCCGGCAAGAAAGATCGGCGTCTTCGATAACACACAGGTCGTCTTTTCCGCGATCTTAGGACTGGTCTTCTTTTCCGAGATCCCGGCGCATCTCAGCATCTGCGGTTATGTGATCATCATCGGCATGGCCGTCTTCCGCTGGTACTGGAACCTCACCCATGAGAGGGAAGAGGAAGAACAGGAAGAGAAGCCGGAAGAAAAGGAAGAAGAACCGGTCACTCGCGGATCTGTTTGAACTGCAGATCCCGGATCACGATATTCTGTGTGTCCATCTCAACGACTTCAAAGGAATATTCATACAGTGCGGACTGATCGAGTTCGCAGTAGTAATAGGCATATTCATCCTGAAGATTGGAGTTTCCTCTGAGCTTGATCCGGTATTCTCCGCTCGGGGAGAAGTGGCAGTAGTAGCCCTTATATGTACCCGGCGCAGTTGCACGGGCAATCTCAGTGACCTCGGATTCTTCACCCATTAAGCTAAGGATCACGCTGCTGAATGCGTTATCCTCGACGTCTGTGGTAAAGAAGAGGGTCCCGTTTTCCGCCGATGTCCGTTCAGACAGTGCCGGATCACTCAGGATCGACTGTTCAAAGGGGATCGCAGCACCCGGTCCATAGACACGGAATTCACTGATCACGATATGTGTTTTGGCAAGCTTATTCAGGTTAAATGAGTAGGCATAGTACTCGCCGCCCTGAAGGAATGTGATGTATTCGATGAATTCATCCTGCTCTGAGGAGTTGGCCTTCAGGCGGAGCCGGTACCAGCCTGTAGGTTCGTTCATCAGAATCAGGCCGGAATTCTCCCCGGTGGACGAAGATGAATACAGGGTGCCGTAATACTCTCTTGAATCGAGGCTGATCAGCTGGATCTCGATGGAGTTGAACTCATTGTCCTCGACCTCGGTAGTGAACTCCATGGCGTCGTTTAAGATACCGAGCTTCTCGACGTACATCAGAGGATCTTCGATCTTCCTGATCCCTGAAGTGGATTCGGTAAGACCGTTCTGGAGGAAATGCGCACTCTGTACGGAAAGAGTATAGAGTCGGGCCTTACCATCGTAGCCGACCGCAATCAGCTCAGCCGAGGAAAGATCCGTTGAGGAATCAAGCATAGTGCTGTAATAACCGTATTCATCTTCCTTAAGGTCGATGATGCGGTTTCCGGCAAGAAGATAGAAGTATCGTCCCGACCGCAGTCCGTCGTTATCCAGAAAGACTTTTTCCAGTCCGTCATATTTCAGAACAAAAAGATTCTTCTCGTCCATGTGTTCTGCGGAAGCCCGGACGGCCTCGAGCTGTTCGCTGACAGGAGTCTCTTCACGTACATCGGCCAGCGGCGGATTGAAAGTCCTCGACTTCATGGCATTGTGGTCAAAGTACAGGTCGCGGAAAGTATATTCCGTCGCCTCGAAAAGCACTATATCCGGGTCAAATGCATTGATGTAGTAATCAAGATCGAGGACATTCCGGTAGTTGTGGATGCCGACGTATCCGCTTGTGCGGCTGACGAAATACTGCGTTCTTCCGTTATAGTAACTGCCCTGGAACATAAGGAGCTTCGGCAGTGCTTTTGCATCTTCGGAATCACTGATCAGGTAGTGGAAATGCTTGTAATCCGGGTCCAGATTCAAACCTTCAAGGTAACGGGAGCTTGCGTTATCCCAGCTTGTTTTCAGGGTGAACTTCGGAACCTCTTCGTTTACTTCAACACGGGAGGTGGGAAGATACCGGGCGGTCTCGGTGGTGATGTCGAATTCATCCTTCGAGAGCTCTGTGATCTGCGGATAATCCTCATGGATCCGGCTCAGGATGTTATTGGTGCCATAGAAGCAGCCGAGGTCATTCCAGTGACCGGCATCGTACTTGACGTTAAAGACCTGCTCGGTCTTGCTCTTCTCCGTGAGCACCTGTGTGTTGTTGATGCAGTGAACGCCCATCTCCTCCATGTAGGAGAACATCTGGTCGACCCAGGAATCGTCATAGTTTACGCCGTCCGGAACGTACTGTCTTAAGACGGAGGTCTTTTCCGGCTCGAAGGCAAAGTAGAAACTGATACCGCGGGATTCACAGTAGTCCTGCATCTTCTTGACGAATTCGGCGTAGGTCTTATGGAAGTCATCGTACTGGATCACGTTATGCATGCCGAAGAAGACGTAGCCGTCTTTGCCGTTCTCATAGAGCGGATGGTCGAGATAGCCGGTAACGGTGTCATTGAATACCAGATAGGACGTGATCATCTCCGTACGGAAACCGATACGGTCCTTGAGGTAAGTTTCAAACTTGGCGGGGAAGTTTTCCTCTCCGATCTCCGGAGCATAAGCAAGCACGCGGTTATCCAGGTCGGAAACGGCATAGGGTTTCCTGTTCATATAGATCACGGGGATCAGAAGCAGGCCGAGGAAAAGAAGTATGTAAAGATAATCAAGAGCTTTTTTCATAATCTTCTCCTTTAGAACTGCGCGTAGATAAATGGACTGTAACTGGAATTAACCATGAACAGTATGTCGAGGATAAAGAGAGCCAGAAGCAGGATGTACTTGGCCCAGACGATATACGGCTTATTAAGGAAAGTGGTGATCTTTTCTTTAAGGCCTTTCTTAAACTCAACCAGTCCGAGCAGGGACCCGATGCCGGCAATGAGAAGGATCAGGATGATCCTCTTGGTGGCGAAATATCTCCAGGTGAACTGAAGAGGTTCCTGTGTTTCAATCACCAGAGAACGATAGAACGATCCTGCGGAACTGATATTCGGGGACATGAACAGGATCCATGCAAGGAAAACATAGAACATGGTGAAGGCCCACTTAAAGAATGAAGGGATTTTCCGGTACCAGGACTTGTCACGGACGGCACGCTCGATGACGATCAGGATACCATGCGCTAAACCCCAGAGAATGAATGTGTAGTTAGCGCCGTGCCATATGCCGGTAAGGATGAATACGATAAACAGGTTGCCGTAAACATTTCCGGTACGGTTTCCGCCGAGCGGGATATAAACATATTCGCGGAACCATGTGCCGAGCGAGATGTGCCATCTGCGCCAGAATTCCGTGATCGAGCGGGAAATGTACGGGAAGTTGAAGTTGTCCTTGATATCGAAACCGAACAGGTCGCAAAGACCGATAGCGATATCCGAGTATCCGGAAAAGTCATAGTAGATCTCGAAGAAATAGGCGATTGCGATGATCCAGGCCGTTTTAAGATCCATACCTGTGGGGATCCTCGTCTGGATGAATGCGATGTGTGCGCCGAGAGTGTCAGCGATCAGAAGCTTCTTGGCATAGCCGATGATGATGCGGTTCAGTCCCGAACTGATCTTCTCGACACTGTAACGGGTCTTCGTCAGTTCTTTCTGAAAGTCCTTCCACAGAACGATCGGGCCGGAGACAAACTTCGGGAAGAAGGAGATGAAGAGTGCCGCATCTGTAAAAGGACCGGGAGTCGCATCTCCGCGATAGATATCGACGATGTAGGAGATAGCAGAGAATGTGATAAAAGAGATGCCGGCGATCGGGATGATCGATACATAGTTCAGCCTTACGACATGGAAACCATTCCACCAGGAGATGATCGCGGGGAAGTATTTACTGTAGAAAAGTGTGAAAACGAGTGCGGAAACTCCGATGATCATCCATCGCTTTTTCGAACTGTCTTCTGATCTGGCGGTGTAAACCAGCTGTCCCACCAGGTAGACGAGAACGATGAAGACAGCAAAGACCGCAAGCAGCTTCCAGCTGTAGTAAGCAAAGATCCCGACACTCAGGACCAGCATGATGATGTTCTTGATCTTCGAGCTTTTCAGCCACTTTAGCGCGAGTGCGGAAATGACGGTCAAAGGCAGGAGAAAGAACACAAAGGTCAGTTCAGTAAAGGACATGATCTATTTACTCCATACTTGCGGCGCCAAAACTTCCGACACCCGCGATATTACCCTCTCCGGCATGGAAATTAACTCCACCCCTGAAGTTCTTCCGTGAAGAAGCAGCGAAGAAGGATCTCCGCTTATTGCAAAATCACGAAATTTACCATGTTAGGGAAATTATAGCATAACCCTATGACGAATAGTAGTAAAAGTGATATTCTATGTAATAGAAAAGCACCGCTTCAATGGCGGAGAAGATAGAAGGAGTTTTCCATGGGACAGTATATTGATCCGAAGATCGGTGAAGTCGTAGATCTGATCATAAATGATTACGAAGATGACAGAACAGTCAACCAGATCGACATTCATAACCAGCCGGATAAGGCGGCGGTCATCGATGTGATGGAAAAACTTCTGAAGATCCTGTACCCGGGTTTCTACAGCGACAAGGTGTATAAGGTCTACAGCCTGAAGAATAACATGTCGGCCACGATCGAGGATGTCATCTATCACCTTAAGAAGCAGATATCGATCGTTCTTAAGTATAACGAGAATAACGAGTGTGTCCCTGAGGCGGAGCTCGATGAGAAGGCCATGACCATCACGCTCTCATTCATGAAGAAGATCCCGGAGATCCGAGCGATCCTCGAGACGGATATCGATGCGGCATTAGAGGGAGATCCGGCGGCGAAGAGCAAGGCGGAGATCGTCCTTTCCTATCCCGGACTCTATGCGATCTCTGTGTACCGTATCGCCCATGAACTGACTCTTCTGAATGTTCCGATGATCCCCCGCATGATGACTGAGCATGCGCACAGCATCACGGGTATCGACATCCATCCCGGCGCCACGATCGGCAAGTACTTCTTTATCGATCATGGTACAGGTATCGTTATCGGTGAGACGACCATCATCGGCGAGCACGTCAAAATCTATCAGGGCGTGACACTCGGCGGTCTGTCGACCAGAGGCGGACAGAAACTAAGCGGGAAGAAGCGCCATCCGACGATCGGTAATAATGTCACGATCTATTCCGGCGCATCGATCCTCGGCGGTGAGACCGTCATTGGCGACGATGTCGTAGTCGGAGGTAACACATTCCTCGTTAACTCCGTTGAGAAGGGAACACGTGTAACTGCGAAGATGCAGGAACTGAAGTACTCCGATGTGGATCCTGACGAGCAGATCTGATAACCAGAAAAGGCATATTGACAAATCCGGTCTATCCGAATAGACTACGAATAGATGGTCTATCCTAATAGACCAATAAAGGAGTTTGTCTTATGGATGTTGAACTGGGTGCTGTTCAGGAACGTTTTGCTGATATTGTGTGGGCACACGAGCCGGTTGCTTCAGGTGATCTGGTGAAGCTCTGCGAGAAAGAATTCAGTTGGAAAAAGACAACTACATATACTGTCCTTCGCAAACTCTGTGACAAAGGACTCCTTCAGAATATCGACGGCATCGTGTCGTCGAAGATCTCCCGCGAGGATTTTTATTCCCAAAAGAGCGAACAGATCGTGGAAAGCGCCTATCAGGGTTCGCTTCCGGCCTTTGTTGCTGCCTTTGTTTCGCGAAGAGAACTGACTCCGGAGGAGGCAGAGCAGATCCAGCAGATGATCGATATGTTTAAGCGAGGGAAATAAGATGGAAGCGCTGTTCATTAAAGTCCTGAACTTAAGCATTACGGCCGGTTGGCTGATCCTGGCAGTGATCGTAGTCAGGCTGATCTTCCGCAGAGCTCCGAAGTGGTTTCCCTGTGTACTCTGGGCCATGGTCGGTATCCGCCTGCTCTGTCCGATCTCTTTTTCAAGCAATATAAGTCTTATCCCGAGTAGTGAGCCGGTTCCGCAACAGATCGTCTCGATGGAAAAACCACAGGTGCAAAGCGGTGTTCCATACATCGATCGTATGATCAATCCTGTAATCGAAAGAACAGTTTCCCCGGTTCGCTCATCAGAACGATCCGACCAAACGAATACGATGCAGTCGATTATCTCGGTAGCATGCCGCGTATGGGCCGTAGGTGCCATAGCTCTATTCGGGTATGCCGTAATCAGTATTTTGAGATTGAGACGAAAAGTGGCGGTATCGGTTCCGGTAAAGGAGAATATCAGATCCTGCGATGAAGTGGAGTCGCCCTTTATTTTCGGGTTCTTCCGCCCTGTCATCTATGTGCCTTCTTCGATCGGAGAAGAGACTCTTTCGCATGTGATCGCTCATGAGAAATCACACATCCATCGCAGGGATCATTGGTGGAAACCGCTGGGGTTTCTGATCCTCACGGTTTACTGGTTTCATCCTTTATGCTGGATCGCATATATCCTTCTTTGCCGGGATATTGAGATGGCATGTGATGAGCGAGTCGTCCGAAATATGGAAAAGCACCGGATCGCCGAGTATTCTCAGGCCCTTCTGAACTGCAGTGTCAGAAGAATGACGATCGCCGCCTGTCCTCTTGCTTTTGGGGAGGTCGGTGTCAAGCAGCGCGTTAAGAATGTACTGAATTACCGGAAACCGGCATTTTGGATCGTAGTCTCACTGCTTCTGATCTGTATTGCGGTATCAGTGCTTTTCCTGACGAATCCGAAGAAAAAGAAAGACTTGAATACTCCGGAAACAGAGACAACATCATCGGTTGAGGTAACAGAGACACCTTCTTTAGAACCAAGTATGAGTGAAGAAGTAACGCCGACAGAGAAAGAGAGCACAGCTGTAGACAGATCCGGTGTCGATGCCATGGCAGTCCCCGGTTCCAGCGTAGTATGCGTGGGTGAGGAGGACGATGGTGCAACCTCAGAGATGGCATCTTTCTTGAGCGAAAGCCTGAACCATGACATGCTGACGTTAAGTCATGCACGGTATCTTCCGATCTATAGATTCGATACGAGGGAAGAACTGGATTCTTTTATGGAGCGCTATAAAGACGATCTGACACTGGAGCAATCCTTACTCGGGTATCCATCGTTCCTGGAAGCGACTTCTGCGGAATCCGGACATGATGAGAAGTTCTTCTCGAAAAACTCTATTATGGCGGTATATGTATCCTGCGAGAATGAGACGGATCTTGCTTACTTAAGTGCCTGGGGCGAAGATGAAGGGGGACGGTTCCTAATGACTGTCTCTGTGGCCTATGATGCATATAGACCTGGTGAAGACGGGAAACCCACGGGATTCTTTATCCTTAAGGATTTCTCCGATGATGAGCTTGCGAAGTACACCAAGTACACTGCATATATGATAGTGGACGATCACTACTACGCCTATGCTCTTCGCAGAGACTCGCTTCCCGAGGGCCGTGCTTTCCCGAAGGCACCAACATATAGTGAGAAGGACCTGCTATTCGAAAACGGCGAACTGGTCGGTTTTTCAGGGAATTCCTACTGGGGCCCGGAGCAAGATCTTATCTTTAACAGTACAAGAGAACTGATAGGTAGATTTCCGACAGGCGCGATCCGGAGAAAAGATGATGACAATTACTATATGGTCTACGAAACCGAAAAAGGATACCATTTGTATCTGTTTTTCGATTACCGCCTGAATGGGTGCGTCACGCCGGTCGGGTATGGACTTGTCGTCGGAAAAGTCCACAAGTTATCTGATTTCGCATCACTTGAAAAAGGGGATTCTATCGACAAGGTCATTGCCGTCGATGATGTGGCTTCTCTCTATAAGGAATATCTTCTGGATTATGTTCACTTCAATACTGACAGAGCCAAAGAAGAGAAGAGAATCGCAGATTTCTCCTGTTCGCTCCATTATCTCAGTGATGGGCTTCTGAAGATCGAATACACGATGGAGGAGGAAGGAAAACTCATCATCTACAATATGGAACTCTTCCCGGATTATTCCCTGTACGGCCATGGGCGAAGAGTAAACTACGGAATCCTTGATGAGGATATTCCGAAGTGAAATCGGGCAGTCCTTGTGTGCGAAACAATCTAAAATGAGAAGATCCTGAAAGCATTCTGTATTCGTGCTTTCAGGATCTCGAAAATGGTGGAAACTATGGGGTTCGAACCCATGGCCCCTCCCCTGTGAAGGGAATGCTCTCCCGCTGAGCTAAGCTTCCGTCGATAATAATATCACAGATCGTTGAAGACTTCCACGCTTGACTTTTGCCGGATACCTTTTCAGAATAGAGCGAATTCATATACAAAAGCACTTTTCCGGAATGGTATAATAAACCAAAAACGAAGGAGTGCTTTTTACTATGCCTTATATCGACGCAAAGCTGACAGTTTCACTTTCTTCTGAGCAGAAGGAAGACCTCAAGACCGAACTCGGCAGAATGATTTCGATTTTAAACAAACCGGAGTCCTACCTGATGGTGGGGATCGATGACAGCTATGACCTGTGGTTCGGCGGAGAAAAACTCGAAAAGGGCGCTTATATTGCAGTAAGCCTTCTCGGAAACGCTTCTTCGGATCTTTATAACATGATGACCGGTGCGATCTGCGCGATGCTCGAGCAGAAGTTCGGCATTCCCGGTAATGCAGTGTACGTGTCGTATCATCCGGTCAGTGACTGGGGCTGGAACGGGCATAATTTCTGATGCTGATCCTGTCCCGGAAAACATGCGAAAAGGCACCGCGAACGGTAAGTGGCGGTGCTTTTTGAAAGGAAGAAAGAATGGCAAATGAGATCAAAAGAATAAAGACAGATTCCTGTGAGATGGAGTACTTTTCATTCGGAACCGGTGAGAAGACGATGGTTATCCTTCCCGGACTTAGCGTGATCAGTGTGATGAAGTCCGCGCACGCGATCAAGGAAGCATATGCACCAATGACAGATGACTTTACGATCTATGTGCTGGACAGAAGGCTCGACATGCCGGAGCCGTATACAGTCGCGGATATGGCTGAAGATACGGTATCCGTGCTGCGCGCTCTGGACCTTAAGAACATCTATCTTTTCGGCGCATCGCAGGGCGGAATGATCGCCATGACGATTGCTATTACCGCACCCGATCTGGTCGCGAAACTGGCCCTTGGATCGTCGGCGGCAAGAGTGTGCGGAGAGGATTTCTCCGAGCTTTCTTCCTGGGTCGCACTAGCGGAGAAGAAGGATGCCACTGCACTCTATCAGGCATTCGCGCAGGCGCTCTATCCGAAGGAGATGTATGAAGCCTATAAGGATGTCTTCACTATGATGTCGAAGACGGTGACTGATGAGGATCTCAGCAGATTCGTCATACAGGCGAAGGGAACAGAAGGATTCGATGTTCTCGACCGTCTTTCTGAAATCACATGTCCGGTACTTCTTCTCGGCGCAAACGATGATGCAGTGCTCGGCGTAAAACCTTCAGAGGAGATCATCTCACGGCTGTCCGGGCGTGAAGATTTCGAATTCTTCATGTACGACGGATACGGACATGCTGCCTTCGATACTGCGCCGGATTATAAGGAACGTCTGCTGGAGTTTTTCCTGAAGGGACTATGCAAATGAATGGAGGTTTTCCCTGATGCATTTGCGGGAACTGGCTTAATTAACTGATTCGACGGTTCCGAGGAATACCGGAAGACCGGTCGTGGTATCGACGATCGCGTAGGCAAACGGACGATCGCACATGACGTAGCGGGTCTCATCCGGAGCCATCGCGGATCCGACCTTAATATCAATTACAGTAACCGCTGCTGCGCGGGTGCCGGCGCGGTTCACGTCGATATATGTCTTATGGATAACTTTGCCGATGTAGAAGTTGAAATTGCCCAGGTTGCTGAAGTCGGCTTTACCGGGTTCAAAGGCATCTTCCATACCCATATCTTTGAGGATAGGTCCGAGCTCAGTGCCATACTCGCTCTTGAATTCCGGGAACTTATAGATGAGATTATAGTCGCCGTGTTCATTCCGGCTTTCCCAGAAATCCCAGTATTCGTCTTCCGACAGATTCTGCATGAAGTCGTTAATGTCGACACTCTCGTCATCCGGAAGGAGCGTCACGAAAGCATAATCTCCGTCTTCGTAGTACTTCATAATGCCCTGCATGCTGTCGGAGTGGAGATACTTCGCGTCGTCTCCTCCATGGAGGAAGGTTACATTCTGTGTCGTTCCGTCATGCGTGGTAAACTCGCCATCATTGACTCTATGCTCTTCAAAAGGCTCTGCCCACTTGGCATCGAAGGTGATCGCGTTGATCAGCATCATCAGGCTGTTGCCCTGGACGTCATCGATAATTTTCTCGATCATGCCGTCTGTCTTCTCGCAGACCCAGTTATTGATGGTTGCAACCGCACTATCGTCAAACTTGATGTTCTGAATTTCTGCATCGAAATTTCCTTTTACGAAAGAGAGGTAGTCGTCATAGATCAGGCCGCCGAGATCCTTATTGATCCAAGCGGAGTTGGCAATCGAGAGTTTATCGCTCTGAAGATCCTTCATACGGTCGAGCGCGTACTGGAAGCCGACCTGATTATCTACGCCCGGCATCATGGTCTGAAGCATCTGATCAAGTGTGTCACCGTCGGCTCCGGAAGCGGCCATCTCAAGCGCGAAGAGGATCGAATCGGAAGAGATCATGACGTTATTTCCGTTTGCCACTTTCAGGCATCTCTTCATAACTCCGAATACGAACTTGGAATAAGCCTGCTTAATTTCCTTTATATTCAGAGATGCCGGATCCTGATCCCGGACATTCGTCAGTTCGAAGATCGCCGTCTGATCAGAAGGCCGGTCTACGGTCTGTATATCGGATGGCTTCGTCGGATCCTTCGTTTCTTTCGGATCTTTTTCTTTCTTTGCGCATCCTGCCATCGAAAGCAGAAGGGAAGAGGTAAGTAATGCCGCCATCATTCTTTTCGTTTTCATTTTTCTTTCTCCTTTATTTTCGGGAAAAGCACTTTCTGTGTTTTCCGTTTTTTGTGAAGGGGCTTTCTTTTCGCCTCTGCATATATGACGAGACAAAAAAAAGATCTGTTGCAGATGGCAAACAGATCTTTCTGAATTCACTTGATTATTCTTCGCGAAAAGCACCTGTATCAGTGCTTTCGATAGGATCACTTTTTCTTCTTAGTCTTCTTCGGCGCCGGAGCATAGAGATCTTTCAGCGTCTTTCCGTAGAAAAAGTCGTGGACCATATTATCGTATTCTTCCCATAGAGGAAGTGTCTGGCAGGATTCTTTTCTCGGGCAGGAGAAGCCCTTGTCGGAAAGACATGCCACGGAGTTCATGGATCCTTCCATAAGCTCTAAGATCTCGCCGACGGTGTACTCTTCCGGATTTCTTACGAGTTTATAACCGCCGCCTTTTCCGCTGGCACCCTTCAGAAGATTCCCGCTGACCATGTCTTTAACGATGATCTCCAGATACTTCTTCGAGATCTCCTGGCGCTCGGCAATATCTTTAAGAGGTATATAACTTCCGTCACTGTGCTCGGCCAGATCGATCATGACGCGAAGAGCATAACGTCCTTTAGTAGAAATCATAGAAAACTCCTTTCATAGCAGATGATCATCCGATCCTGCACTTTTGTAGCTTTACCTATTGTACCGCAAGGTAAATGGGTAAATCAAGTGCAAAAACCTATTGACACGGTAGGTGAATAGGAAATATAATGTGTAAGCAATAAGAAAGGCGCGTGCGGAGGAAATGTGCGCACGTGAATAAAAAGGAGTTTTTATGATCTACGCAGATAATGCAGCGACAACGAAAATGAGTCAGGCTTCTATCGATAAGATGATCTCCCTGATGAATGATACATATGGTAATCCGTCGAGCTTGTACCGATTTGGCCAGAAGGCGAAGGAAGAGCTTGAGCTCGCAAGAGAGACAGTCGCCTCCGTGATCGGTGCCGAGCCCCGTGAGATCCTCTTTACATCCGGCGGATCCGAAGCGGACAACCAGGCGATCCGTTCCGTGGCTCTCCTCGGAAAAGCACAGGGAAAGAACCACATTATCTCGACGAAGTTTGAGCACCATGCGGTACTCCATACTCTCGATAAGCTGGCAAAAGAAGGCTTTGAGATCACGCTTCTCGATGTCCACGAAGACGGACTCGTCCGTCCGGAGGAAGTAGAAGCTGCGATCACGGATAAGACCGCACTGGTCACGATCATGTACGCAAATAACGAGATCGGCACCATCCAGCCGATTGCTGAGATAGGAAAGATCTGCCGCGGGAAAAAAGTGCTTTTCCATACTGATGCGGTACAGGCGATCGGACATCTTCCGATCAATGTCGTCGAGCAGAATATCGATCTTTTATCGGCATCCGGTCACAAGTTCCATGGACCGAAGGGCACCGGATTCCTTTATGCGAAAAAGGGCATCAAGCTCAGTAACCTGATCGAGGGCGGCGCCCAGGAGAGAGGCAAGCGTGCAGGTACCGAGAATGTTCCGGGAATCGCAGCGATGGCAGTTGCTCTCAAGGAGATCGTAGAGAAGATGCCGGAAACGGCAAAGGAAGTTTCCGCCAAGCGTGACCGCCTGATCGCAGGCCTTTCAGAGATCGAACATTCGGCACTGAATGGTGATAGAACGAAGCGCCTTCCGAGTAACGTCAACTTCTGCTTCGAGGGTATTGAGGGAGAATCGCTCCTTCTGCTTCTGGACGAAAAGGGTATCGCCGCTTCTTCGGGAAGTGCCTGCACATCCGGATCTCTCGATCCGAGCCACGTGCTCCTGGCGATCGGCCGTGTACACGATGTTGCCCATGGCTCTCTGCGTCTGAGTCTCGGGGAAGACATCACGGACGAAGATATCGACTACATGATCAACGCGGTCAAGGAAGTCGTCACTTATCTGAGATCTTTCTCGCCGATCTGGCGTGACCTGGTAGCAGGAAAGAAACAATTCATTCTGTAAAACACATCACAACAACACAACATTGGAGGAACAAAACAATGGCTTTATATAGTGAAAAGGTAATGGATCATTTTCTTCACCCGAGAAATGTCGGCGTGATCGAGGACGCGGACGGCGTAGGCGAGGTCGGTAACGCCAAGTGCGGCGACATCATGAAGATCTATCTGAAGATCGACAACGACATCATCACAGACGTCAAGTTCGAGACATTCGGCTGCGGCTCGGCGATCGCATCCAGCTCGATGGCCACCGAGATGATCAAGGGAAAGCCGGTCTCCGAGGCACTGGAACTGACGAATAAGGCAGTTGCCGAAGCACTCGACGGACTTCCGGCACATAAGATGCACTGTTCGGTCCTCGCAGAAGAAGCGATCAAGAACGCCCTCGAAGACTATCAGAGCAAGCAGAAAAAGTAATTTCCTATGACACTAAACCAGTTAAAATACGTAATCGCGCTATCGGAAGAAAACTCGATCAATGAGGCGGCGAAGAAGCTCTTTATCTCGCAGCCGGCGCTGACTGCTGCGCTAAAATCACTCGAGGAAGAGGTCGGCTTCGATATCTTCCTTCGTACCAAGAGCGGCATCTCGCTGACTGTAAAAGGAAGTGAATTTCTGGGATATGCGAAGTCGGTGATCGAGCAGTATGACATCTTAGAGGGAAAGTTCGTCTCGGGTGCCAATGTCAAGCATACATTCCATGTCTCCATGCAGCACTATACTTTCGCGGTCAATGCTTTTGTGGAGGTCATCCGCCAGTACGGCATGGATGAGTATGAGTTTGAGATCCATGAGACGAAAACGCATGAGGTCATCGAGAACGTCAAGAATCAGCGAAGCGAGATCGGTGTCCTTTATATCAATGACTTTAACCGCACAGTGATGACGAAGATCTTCAGTGAAGCGGGACTCGAGTTCATGCCTCTTTTCGAGTGCGGGATCTATGTCTATATGAGTAAGAATAATCCGCTCGCGAAGAAAAAACTCATCTCGCTTGAAGATCTCGATGAGTATCCGTGCCTGGTATTTGCGCAAGGCGAGTATAACTCTTTCTACTATGCGGAAGAAGTACTCAGCACGTACGATTATAAGCGGATCGTCCGCGCCAATGACCGTGCGACGCTTCTGAACCTGATGGTCGGCATCAACGGATATACGTTGTGTTCGGGCATCATCTGTGAAGACCTGAACGGTACGGATTACTGTGCGGTGAAGCTCGATACGAAGGAGACCATGACGATCGGATATATCTCCAGAAAGTCATCCGTTCTCAGTGAACTTGCCGAGAAGTATGTCGCAGAACTGAGTAAGTATAAAGAAAACGTCCTAAGCTGAGACCCTGTTATAGATTTTGCTTATGGTCTGTGATACAAAAGCGCAATTATTCAAAAAACTGATCGGATGTTATATTCCTATACAAAAGAACCCGGCGGGAGATCCTGCCGATGTATGGGGAGAAAGAAAAACACATGGTCAGAGGAATAAATACTCGATGTCTTCACTTAACCGATGAAGAGAAAAATAAGGAACATTACGGATCGCTGAGTTTCCCGATCTATCAGACGGCAACTTATGCGCATCCGGAGGTCGGGAAAAGCACCGGATTTGATTACAGCCGGCTGCAGAATCCGACCAGAGAGCATCTTGAAAAAATCATCTGCGGCCTGGAAGATGGCCTTGATGCCTTCGCACTATCGACCGGCATGGCAGCGATCACACTGCTGTTCGAGCTTTTCCAACCGGGAGATCACATCATTTCCGAGGCGGATCTGTATGGCGGAAGCATCCGGCTATTCGATAACGTATCAAAGAAGAACGGATATGAGTTTTCTTTCGTGGATTGTTCTTCCGCCGATCTGGAAAAGGAGATCCGCCCGAATACGAAAGCGATCTACATCGAGACGCCGACGAACCCGATGATGCGTGTATCGGATATCGAGAAGATCGCGAAAATCGCAAAAGCGCATCAGCTCCTGCTGATCGTGGACAATACGTTCCTATCGCCGTATTTCCAGAATCCGATCCACCTCGGCGCAGACGTGGTCATCCACAGCGGTACGAAATTCCTCGGCGGACATAACGACACGCTGGCAGGTTTTATCGTGACGAAGGATCCGAAGATCGCAGAGAGGCTTCGCTTCCTGATCAAGACGACCGGTGCGGGACTTGCACCGTTTGACAGCTGGCTTTTGATCAGAGGCATCAAGACCCTGGGGATAAGGATGGAAAAAGCGCAGGAAAATGCGATCCGTATCGCGAACTGGCTGAAGGAACAGCCAGAAGTGAAGAAGGTCTATTATCCGGGGCTTCCCGAGCATCCCGGGTATGAGATCATGAAGAAGCAGGCAAGAGGCTTCGGCTCCATGATCACTTTCGATGTGGAGACGAAGGAACAGGCACTTAAGATCCTGAAAAATGTCAGGATCATCAAGTTCGCAGAGAGCCTGGGCGGTACGGAGTCCCTGATCACGTATCCGACGACACAGACGCATGCGGATGTGAAAGAAGAAGTAAGACTAAGAAACGGCATTACGCCCTGTACGCTCCGGCTTTCAACGGGGATCGAGGACGTAGAGGACCTCCTCGGGGACCTGGAAAGTGCTTTTGCCGGAGTATAAAAAGGAAGGAAAAAGAGATGCCGGAACGGAATCTGAATTTTGACGAAGTAATTGAGAGAAGACACACAGACAGCCTGAAATACGATTTTGCCGTACGAAGAGGCATGCCGGCGGATGTCCTGCCGCTGTGGGTCGCGGACATGGACTTTAAGACCAGTTCATATGTCGAGGATGCCGTCATCGAAAGAACAAAACATGCGATCTTCGGATATACGGAGACCGGCGCAGACATCAGGAACGATGCGTATTTTAATGCAGTCGCGGGATGGATGAAGCGCCATCACGACTGGGATGTCGATCCGAGATGGCTCGTGAAAACACCGGGCGTGGTATTCGCACTCGCGATGGCGGTCAAAGCGTTTACCAAAGAAGGCGATCCGGTCCTGATCCAGCAGCCGGTCTATTATCCTTTTTCCGAAGTCATCGAAGACAATAAGCGCGTCATCGTAAGTAACGATCTCGTGCTCGGAGAAGACAACCGTTACCATATCGACTTTGAAGACTTCGAAAAGAAGATCGTCGAGAACCATATCAAGCTCTTTTTCCTCTGTAACCCGCAGAACCCGACGTCCCGCGTGTTTACCAGAGAAGAACTGGAGAAACTTGGCGATATCTGCTTAAAGTACGATGTCCTCGTCGTGGCCGATGAGATCCATAACGATTTCGCTCTTTACGGGGAGCACACGGTCTTTGCGAAAGTGAAGAAGGAGTTCGAGGACCACTGTGTCGTCTGCACCTCCGTGAGTAAGACATTTAATCTCGCAAGTATGCTCATCAGCAATATCTTTATTCCGAATGCGACGATCAGAAGACCCTTTAAAAGGCAGGTCGATGCAGCAGGTATCAGCCAGCTCTCGGCACTGGGCATTGTGGCGACACAGGCGGCCTATGAGCATGGCGAGGAATGGTATGAGCACGTGATCGCTTACATCAAGGAGAACATTGCTTTTGTAAAGAAATATACAGAGGAGAATCTTCCCGGCGTCAAAGTGATCGACGGAGAGGGCACTTACCTTATGTGGCTGGATTTCCGCGGCACGGGACTTTCGCCGGAGGAGATCGATAGAAGGATCATCCACGAGGCAAAACTGTGGCTCGACAGCGGTGTGATCTTCGGAAAGACCGGAGATGGGTTTCAGCGGATCAATGTCGCCGTTCCAAGAGCGACCCTAACGGAGTGTATGGACCGCATCCGTGATCATGTGGTGGAGAAAGTCTGAAGACGGATAAGTGAAAGTAAAAAGGAGAACCTTTATGGGATCATATAATGATAAAGAGATCCAGAATGTAGTGGATCTGATCATAAAAGACTACGAGGATGACCGGGTGATCAATGCGATCGATGTGCATCATCAGCCGGATAAAGAGGTGATCATCTCTGTAGTCGATAATCTTCTGAAGATCCTTTATCCCGGATACTTAAGCGATAAGGTATTCCGGGTCTATACCCTGAAGAATACGATGTCTGCTACGATCGAGGATGTGATCTTCCATCTGAAGAAGCAGGTCGCGATCGTGCTGAAATACACTGATGAATTTGCGGCAGCACCGCAGGATGTTCTGGATAAAAAAGCGAAAGAACTGACCCTGGCATTTATGAAGAAGATCCCGGAGATCAGAGCGAGTCTGGAGACGGATGTCGATGCGGGCTTCGAAGGTGATCCGGCGGCGAAAAGTAAGGCGGAGATCATCTTCTCGTATCCGGGATTATTCGCTGTTTCGGTCTACCGTATCGCACATGAACTGCATCTTCTCCGTGTGCCCATGATCCCGCGTATGATGACCGAGTATGCCCACAGCATTACCGGTATCGATATCCATCCGGGAGCCACTATCGGCAGGCACTTCTTTATCGATCACGGTACGGGTATCGTCATCGGTGAGACGACGAATATCGGTGAGCATGTCAAGATCTACCAGGGCGTGACACTCGGCGGCCTTTCGACAAGAGGCGGCCAGAAATTAAGTGGTGTCAAGCGACATCCGACGATCGGTAACAATGTTACGATCTACTCCGGTGCGACGATCCTGGGCGGGGAGACAGTGATCGGAGACGATGTCACGGTCGGCGGTAATACCTTCCTGGTCAACTCGGTAGAAAACGGTACACTGGTCAGCGCCAAGAAACAGGAATTGAAATTCGTAAACAAGAAGGCAGGAGCGAAGAAACCATCAAAGGAGAAGTGATGCCGCTATGACGATACTTCAGCTGAAATATGTGATCGCGATCGCAAGTTCCAAGTCTTTCCGTGAGGCCGCGAGCCGTCTTTTCGTGTCGCAGCCGGCACTTTCGTCAACGATCCGTGAACTCGAAGAGGAACTGAATATCCAGCTTTTCGAGCGGACGAATAAGGGTATCCGCCTGACGGATCCGGGAAAAGAATTCCTCGCATATGCGAAGGAAGCGGTCAGCCAGTATGAACTGATCGAGGACCGCTATCTCGACCGGGATCTCGATAAGAAGCATTTCAGCGTGTCCATGCAGCACTATGTATTTGCAGTGCATGCTTTTATCAATGTCGTCAAAGAATACGATAACGGCAAGTACACCTTCGCCGTGCACGAGACGCGAACGGATGAGGTCCTCTCGAATGTCCGCAGCCTCGACAGTGAGGTCGGTGTCGTTGCTTTTTCCAAAACGAATGAGAAAGTGATGAGAAAGCTTTTCCGTGAGTACCAGCTGGAGTTCACTCCGCTTATCACGAGAGAGACGTTCGTTTATGTCTGGAAAGACCACCCGATGGCGAAGGCAGAAGAGCTTTCGCTGGAGGATCTGAAAGATTATCCGTGCATCTCTTTTGACCAGAGCAGCGAGAATGATTTCTATCTGACGGAAGAAGCGCTCGGCGACTATGAATTCGATAAGCTGATCAAGACCAATGACCGCGCGACCTCGGCCGAACTGATGGCAGCGATGAACGGGTACTCGATCGGCACCGGTGTCATGACCGATAGCCTCGCGCTCAAGCGGGATGTCGTGACGATCAAACTGAAAGAAGAGGATCCGCTCACGATCGGGTATATCGTCCGCGCCAATCACAAGTTAAGCGAGATCGGCCAGCGGTATATCGATGAACTTCTGAAATACAAAGAGTGATCCATAGCGTAAAGCACCTGAAAACAGGTGCTTTTTTGTGATAAAAACAGGTTATCGCAAACGATAAAAGTTAAGCATTATTCAAGACCAGAGATCAATGATATGCTCTTTTCAAGCAGAAAGAGAGCCGGTCGGAAGCAACATGACCGGTGACGAAAGATCGCCGGTTTTTTCTTTCTGCAAAAGTAAAGGGAGGAATGAAACACATGAAGAGAACATTTAGAAAATTATTATCCGTGATGCTTGTCGCGGCAGTAGGTATAACAAGTATGACAGCCTGTAGCAAGAAAAAGAAAAGCGAAGGAACGACAGCTGCCGGCGGACAGAGCAGCGGCGATGTAGATGTCATCATCGGAACCGCGAACGGTTCGCTCTGTCTTGCCCCTCTTCACATCGCGATCGACAACGGGTACTTTGAAGAGGAGTTCAGTAAGGCAGGCGTCACATGGAGAGTCGAGGAGATCGACCTGAATAATCTATCGGATCTGGTCGCTTCCAATAAAGTCGATGCATCGACACAGCTCGCCGGTGCGATGATTCCGCAGATCGATAATGGACTGGAGATCACATTTACCGCAGGACTTCATACAGGATGTACGAAGTATTATGTAAAAGAAGGTTCGGGGATCAATTCCATCGCCGACCTGAAGGGAAAGAAGATCGGTGTTCCGGGTATCGGAGATTCCTCGGTCATCGCCCTGAAGAGACTCCTTTACGATAACGGTATCGGCGTGACGACCGAAAACCTTGAAGTCGAGTGGGTCGTATATGGACTGACGGATCTTCCGCTGGCACTGGAAAACGGTGCGGTCGATGTAGTCGCTCTTCACGATCCGGTCGCCTACAGCGCAGAACAGGAATACGGCTTCAAGAAGATCCTCGATCTCAGTACCGATGAGAAGTTCCAAAATGAATACTGCTGTATGGCATTCGTTACAACAAGACTTGCGAAAGAAAATCCGAAGGCAGCCGCTGCATATACCAGAGCCATGCTGAAGGCTAGTGCTTTTGTACAGGCAAATCCGAAAGAAGCGGCCCGGATCCAGATCGAACATAACCAGTGTTCCGGTGACGTCGAGGTCAATGCATCGCTCCTGGCATCCTATAACTACGGACCGTCCGTAAGTATCGCAGCAGTTACGATCGAGAATGCGGCGACGGAACTCGTAAGGATCGGTGAACTGAAGGCGGCAGATCCGAAAGCATTTATTGATAAGGCATTCACCCGGCTCGAGGGCGTCCCGGATTCATATAAATATGAGAACGGCACATTTGTCGAGGTGAACAATTAACTGATAAAGAGGTTTTCATGAGAAAAAAACTTTTTGCAGTTCTGAAGTTGCTATTGCCTTTCATCGCAATAGCAATTTCAGTTCTGATCTACTACAACATCGAAGATAACGGAAAACAGAAGAAGATGGACCATCCGTATTACCTTTATCTTCTGGCAGTGATCGGAGGAGTGATCCTCCTGGAGATCCTGATCGGTCTCTTTTACGACAAGATCAGAAAGAGGATCCTGTATAAAGCCCCATTTCTTACGGGCGTGATCGTATTCCTGCTTCTCCTGAATTATGTAACGACGAAGACCACGATGCTGCCGACGCTGTATTTTCCGTCGCTGGACCGTATTATCGGGCTTCTGGTGGAAAGCAGAGTCTTCCTTCTGGAAAATGTCGGCGATTCGCTGAAACTTCTGGCAACGGGCTTCCTGTGGGGTGCGACCGTCGGATTCCTGACAGGACTCATGCTCGGTTACTTTAAAGTCGTGGGATACTGGCTCAATCCGATCACGAAGATCATCGGACCGATCCCGACGACAGCGTGGATCCCGCTGGCACTGTCAACATTTCCGACAACGCACGAAGCGAATGTATTTCTTATCGCATTTGCGGTGTGGTTCCCGGTCACGCTGATGACCTCTTCCGGTATACAGAGCATCAATAATGTTAACTTCGAAGTGTCCAGAACACTCGGCGCTTCGACTCTGTACCAGATCATCCACGTGGCGATCCCGGCGGCGATGCCGAGTATTTTCCTCGGTGCATTCTATGGAACGGTGTCTTCTTTCGCGACACTGATGGCCGTCGAGATGAATGGTAATTCCAGCGGAATTGGCTGGTATATCAACTGGCAGAAATCCGTCATGCTTTACGACGGAGTATATGCCGGCCTGATCATCATCGCCGTGATCTGCTCCCTGACACTGACGATCCTGTTTAAGGTTCGTGACAGAGTGCTGACATGGCAGAAAGGAGTCATCAAATGGTAGGAAGAATAAGCATCAAAGATGTATACAAACAGTTTCCGAATACCGATCCGACAAAGGAAGATATCGTCGCCCTAAATGGGTTTTCACTGGATATTAAACCGGGATCCTTCGTAAGTCTCATCGGACCTTCGGGCTGTGGTAAATCGACGCTTCTCCGTATCATCGGAGGACTCGATAAGGCGACGAAGGGAACGATCGAATTAGACGGCAAAGAGATTAAAAAGCCGGGAAGTGACAGAGGATTTGCATTTCAGGGAAGTAACCTTTTTCCGTGGCTGACGGTCGAGAAGAATATCGCATTCGGACTGAAGGCCAGACATATTTATAAACAGCAGAAGAAGGATGTTGCGGATTTTATTCATCTTGTCGGACTGGAAGGTTTTGAAAAGTCCTATCCGCATCAGCTTTCCGGAGGCATGCAGCAGAGAGCATCGCTCGCCAGAGCACTCGTGGGACATCCGTCCGTACTGCTTCTGGATGAGCCGCTCGGCGCACTTGATGCCTTTACCAGAATGAATCTTCAGGATGAGATCATCAACATCTGGAAGAAACACAACATGACGATGGTCATGGTTACTCACGATGTCGATGAAGCGATCTATATGTCCGATCAGGTCGTCGTCATGTCGGCAAGACCTTCGAAAGTCGAAGCGATCATCGATATCAATCTTCCGCGTCCCCGCGCCCGTGCGCAGGACACTTTCCAGGAATACAGAACCAAGATCCTGAATGTCTTAAATCTCGGCGGACAAGTGGACGAAGTCGAATACTACCTATAAAAACTAAAAAGAAAGAAGAAAACACATATGAAAAACAGAATTATTTTTGCAGCCGCTTTCATCCTTTTAGGACTTCTCGTAATACTCGCACCGACAGTGCTTTTCCCGGTGTGTGAAAGCGAGATGAAGATGGCCTGCTTCTTTACGAAAAAAGCAGAGATCGGCGCAGGTCTTGTGATCGCAGCGCTTGGTGTGATCTATTTCTTCCTGAAGAATAAAGATATCCGTCTCGGCATCTCGATCGCACAGTTTCTGAATGCCGGTCTGGTACTGGCCTTCCCGGCGAAGCTCACCGGCCTTTGCAAAATGAGTGACATGGCCTGCCGTGTGAAAACATATCCGGCCCTGATCGTGCTCAGTGTTCTTCTGGCGCTCACCGCAGCTGTCAATATCGTCTTCCTGATAAAAAGCGAGAGTGAGAAATGAGATTCAAAAAAACGAAGAACACGATAAAAGACATCCAAAGACACGCGTTTCTTAACGCGTGCCTTTTGGCAACTGTCGTCATTCTTTCGGTCATGCTCTTTTCCGTTACCGTGATCAGTGTGAGCCTGAAAAAAGGAATGGGCAACATGAGGAAGCGCCTCGGCGCTGACATCATGCTGGTCCCGAAAGGCGAACGTGAAAAAGCGGAGAATATGCTTCTGGAGGGAAGCCGGAGTAACTTCTATTTCGACGGTGCGGTCTATGAGAAAGTGCAGTCGATCGACGGGATCTCAGATTCCACTTCGCAGTGCTTCCTGAAGTCTCTTTCCGCAGACTGCTGCAGCAGTGAAGTCCAGATCGTGTTCTTCGATCCGGAAAGTGACTTTGTCGTGGGGCCGTGGATCGAGACGGAGTATAAGCAGAAGCTTTCCGGCGATGCGGTCATCGTCGGAAGTGACATCGTCAGTGAAGACGGAAAGATCAAGCTCTTCGGGCAGGAATATCCGATCGCATCGCAGATGGCAAGGACCGGAACCGCGCTCGACAGCTCGGTGTATTTCTCTACCGATGCAAAAGCGGAACTCCTCAGAAATGCCGAAGAGAAAGGATCTTTCTTAACCGAGGAACAGAAGAAGGGAGATATTCTTTCTTCGATCTTCATCAATGTGGATGGATCTCATACGACCGAGCAGGTCATCGACTCCGCGCATAAGACGATCGGCGATATCTTCGATGTCGTCTATCCGAAGAAGCTTCATGAGTCTTTGTCCGGAAGTCTTGGGAAAATCACCGGTGTGGTGAACGTGATCTCGCTGTCTCTCGGGATCCTTCTGGTCGCGATCCTTCTGATCATCAACAGCATCATCATGAAGGGAAGAAAACCGGAGATCGCACTTCTCCGCGTGCTCGGTCACAGGAAAAAAGATCTGGTCAGAAAACTTCTTTCCGAGATGGGACTGATCAGTCTGGCGGGAGCACTGGGCGGAAGCCTGCTTGGCGCCCTGATCGTGATCCCGTTCGGAAGATATATCGGAAAGTCCCTGGATATGCCGTATCTTGGGCCCGGGATCACATCCGTTCTTCTTCAGATCTTTCTGATCGTCGGCCTGGTGATCCTGATCGTGTTCCTGTCATCGGTATTTTTTATCATCCATACAACAAATATCGAGCCGTATCTGGCACTTCGGAAGGAGGAGTGAGAAGATGCTAATCGCAGAAGGTATAAGTAAGAGTTACAAATCAGGAAGAAGAAAGATCCTGGATTCCCTGGAGATCTCTATCGATGAAGGAGAGTTCATCGCTGTGATGGGCGAATCCGGCTCCGGCAAAAGCACTCTCCTTGCAGTCTTAGCGGGCATACTCGACCCGGACGAGGGACAAGTGCTTTTCGAGGGGAAGGATCTGTATAAACTTTCGGACGAGGAACTGTCCGATATCCATAAAAGAAGGATCGGATATGTGCCGCAGAGTAATTTCTTTCTTAAAAACTATACGATCCTCGAAAATATCGTGGAGCCGTTTCTGGCTGGTTCGTCCGAAGAGAGAATAGAATACGAAGAGAAGGCGAAGCGGCATCTCGAAAAGCTCGGGATCGGTGATCTTGCCGACAGATTTCCCCATGAACTGTCGGGCGGTGAACTAAAGCGCGCAGCCATCGCCAGGGCGCTGCTTACGGAGCCTGTCCTTCTGATCGCGGATGAACCGACCACCGGACTTGACAGCGGAACGGGAAGGATCATCCTCGAATATCTCTCGGAATACGTGTGTTCCGGGCACGCCGTGCTGGTCGCGACACACGATGATCACGTGAAAGAATATGCAGGACAAGTTTTTGATATTCAAAAACCGGCGGCGGGGTTATAACTCAAACTTATCACAGACGATAATTAATAGCGATTTTTCAAAGCTCCCGGGTAGTGTTACTATTATCTCAGCTCAAGAAAAACAGCAAAAAACCGACACGAAGGAGGTCAGTAAACATGAAGAATATGATGGATCGAAAACTCACGCAGATGTGTTGCATGTGTTGTATGTGTTCGACATGTTTCAACGGGAAATAGCCCGGGACACCTTTTGTAGAAAACAACGGTTTTAGAATGCGGTTGTTACCAAAAGGGTAGCAGCTGATTTTTTTATCTTTAGGAGGAAATTTAAAATGAGTGAGATTAAGCAAAGTGCACTGGAACTGATCGGAAATACGCCGCTTCTTCAGCTGAATGCGTATTCGAAAAAAAGAGAAATCACACAGGCAACTGTCCTGGCAAAACTTGAGTACCTGAATCCGGCCGGATCTGTAAAAGACAGAATCGCTCTGGCAATGATCGAGGACGCAGAGAATAAGGGTCTTCTGAAGCCCGGAGCCACGATCATCGAGCCTACATCCGGTAACACAGGTATCGGCCTTGCTGCAGTAGCTACAGCAAAGGGATATAAAGCAATTCTGACACTCCCGGATACGATGAGTGTCGAGAGAAGAAATCTTCTTAAGGCGTACGGCGCAGAACTCGTTCTGACAGAGGGCGCCAAGGGCATGAAGGGTGCCATCGCCAAGGCGGAAGAACTGAACAAGGAGATCGAAGGATCGATCATCCTCGGCCAGTTCGTTAACCCGGCTAACCCGAAGGTACATAAGGAAACAACAGGTCCGGAGATCTGGAAGCAGACCGACGGAAAAGTAGATATTTTCGTAGCAGGCGTAGGTACAGGCGGAACCATCACAGGTGTCGGTGAGTACCTGAAGTCCCAGAACCCGAAAGTCAAGGTCGTTGCGGTAGAGCCGGCCACAAGCGCAGTGCTCTCCACAGGTAAGCCGGGTGCACATAAGATCCAGGGTATCGGCGCAGGTTTCGTACCGGAAGTCCTGAATACGAAGGTGTATGATGAGGTCATCGCAATCGAGAATGAAGATGCTTTTGCAGAAGGAAAAGCATTCGCCACATCAGAAGGTATTCTGGTAGGTATTTCTTCGGGTGCTGCTCTGAAGGCAGCTGAGATCCTCGCCAAGAGACCGGAAAATAAGGGTAAAGTGATCGTTGCACTTCTGCCTGACTCCGGTGACCGTTACCTCTCCACTCCGCTGTTCAAAGACTGAACAGCCTAGGAGTGCAGATGAGAAACACATACGAGGATCTGCAGAACTCCCATCCATGCTTCGGCGGCCATAAGAATAATGCAGGAAGGATCCATCTTCCTGTCAGTCCGGGATGCAATATCGCATGCCGCTTCTGTGACCGCGCCATCAACGACGTCGAAGAACGGCCGGGAGTGACATCGAAGGTGTTAAAACCTGCAGAATGTGAAGAGATCCTGAAGAAAGCACTGGAGATCTGCCCCGACATCAAAGTGGCCGGGATCGCAGGTCCGGGAGATACCCTGGCGACCGATAACGCGCTGGAAACTTTCAAGATCATAAAAGAAAAGTTCCCTAACCTCATCAAGTGCATGAGCACGAACGGACTGCTTCTTAGTGAAAGAGCACAGGACGTGATCGATATCGGGATCGATTCTCTGACAGTCACCGTAAATGCGGTCGATCCGGAAATAGAAAATAAGCTTAATGCTTACATCATCTATCACGGAAGGAGAATCGAAGGCGTCGAAGGAGCGAAGATCCTGATCGAAAACCAGCTGGCGGGAATCCGAAAAGTAGCCGCAGCAGGGATCACGGTCAAAGTCAATACGGTGCTTGTCCCGGAGATCAACGGAGACCATATCGAGCAGATCGCAAAGACGGTAAAAGAAGCCGGCGCGAAGATCTACAATATCATTCCTTTGATCCCGCAGCATGAACTGAAGGATGTAAAAGCACCGACCTGCCCGCAGATCGATGAAGCAAGAAGAAAAGCCGAAAAGTATATCGATGTCTTCCGTCACTGCCAGCACTGTAGAGCAGATGCGGTGGGTGTCCCGGGAAAGTCGGAGTTCGGCGATCAGATCTATCAGAGAAGACTCGGCGTAAAGGAGACATTCTCACATGGCTGATAAAAACTACCGGATCGCGGTGGCCAGCTCGGACGGGATCGTAGTGAATAACCATTTCGGAAGAGCGCGTGCTTTCTATATCTATGAAATGAATGAAGATTCATTTGAACTTTCGGATATCCGTCATCTTCCTCCGGTATGCGACAGAGGAGAACACGATGAAGAAAGACTTCTTGAAAACGTAAACAGTCTTTCCGACTGCACACATCTTCTGGCGAGTAAAGTCGGGGATGGTGCGAGGAGAGTTCTGGAAAGCAAAGGGATCACCTGTTATGAGATCCCGGGAGTCATCACGGACTCGATCGATAAACTCGTGAAATACGAACAAGTTAACGAACTATTTAATTGAAAGAAGGATAAAGAAACATGGGTGAATTAAGACAGATTGCAATCTACGGCAAGGGTGGTATCGGTAAGTCCACCACGACACAGAATCTTACCGCAGGACTTGTCGAGCACGGTAAGAAAGTCATGGTAGTCGGGTGTGACCCGAAGGCTGACTCCACAAGACTTCTTCTCGGTGGTCTTGCTCAGAAGACCGTACTGGATACGATCCGTGAGGAAGGTGAGGATATCTCCCTCGACCGTATCATGAAGGAAGGCTACGGCGGAACCAAGTGCGTAGAGTCCGGCGGACCGGAACCGGGCGTTGGATGCGCCGGCCGAGGCATCATCACTTCCATCAACATGCTGGAGAACCTGGGTGCCTATACCGACGATCTGGATTATGTTTTCTACGACGTTTTAGGTGACGTTGTCTGCGGCGGTTTCGCAATGCCGATCCGTGAAGGTAAAGCAAAAGAGATCTACATCGTAGCAAGTGGTGAGATGATGGCCCTTTACGCAGCGAACAACATCTCCAAGGGTATTCAGAGATATGCAAGAACGGGCGGTGTAAGACTCGGCGGCATCATCTGCAACTCCAGAAACGTTGACCGTGAGCTCGACCTTCTCCGTGCATTCTCCAAGGAACTCGGCACCAAGCTTCTCTACTTCGTTCCGAGAGACAACATCGTACAGCACGCAGAGATCAACAAGAAGACAGTTATCGAATACCGTCCTGATTCCAATCAGGCACAGGAATACAGAAACCTGGCACAGGCAGTTATCGAGAATCAGGACTTCGTTATCCCGACACCGATGACACAGGAAAGACTCGAAGAGATCCTCATGGAATACGGCATGATGGAACTCGCAGACGACTACAAGATCTAATCAGGAAAATCAATACCCGATCGGGAAATATAGGAGAAACTAAAATGGGAAAGATTTACAATTCAATCACAGAACTGGTCGGACATACCCCGATCGTAGAATTCAAAAGACTCGAAGAAAAGCTCGGCCTGAAGGGCAGAATCGCCGGTAAACTTGAGTACTTCAATCCGGCAGGATCCCACAAGGACAGAATGGCTCTGGAGATCATCGAGGCCGCAGAGAAGCGTGGCGAGATCAGCCCGGATAAGACCACACTTGTTGAGTTTACATCCGGTAACACAGGTGTCGCGATGGCTGCTTTTGCCGCAGCAAAGGGTTATAAGTTTAAGATCGGTCTTCAGAACGGTGTATCCGTAGAAAGACTGAAGCTCCTGCAGGCTTACCAGGCAGAGATCGCAGATGTTCCGCAAGAACTGATCGCAGGTGTTTTTGAAAAGGGTATCGCTGCTTTTGCCGATGTCATCGACTACATGGAAAAGGGTGTAGAGCATCCTTTCTCTACACGTCAGCTGGATAACCCGGATAACATCAATGCACACTACAAGCACACAGGTCCGGAGATCTGGGAAGATACCGACGGAAAAGTAGATATCTTCGTCGGTGGTGTCGGCACAGGCGGATCCACACACGGCGTAAGTAAGTTCCTCAAGGAAAAGAACCCGAACGTGAAAGTAGTTATCACGCAGCCGCAGCCGGAAGACGTTAAAAATTCGAAGGTGGAAGGTGCTGAGGACGGAGGTTTCCACGGTATCCATCAGGTACATAATGACGACGGCCTGACACCGATGGCTCCGACAAACTTTAACGGAGATCTGGCAGATGAATATAACTTCATCTCTTATGCCGAGACACTGCGTGCTATCCATCTTCTTGCCAAGTACGAAGGTATCTTCGTAGGTGCTTCTGCAGGTGCTTCCCTGGCCGTTGCCATTAAGCTTGCGCAGAAAGAAGAGAATAAAGGAAAGCTGATCGTTCCGCTTCTGCCGGATAACGGTGAGCGTTACCTCTCCGAGGATCTTCAGAATATCCGTCCGGAACTGGAAGAAAATCTTGCTTTCTAAGAAAAGGAAAATAAACACATGGCTATTAATCTTTCTAATTCGAATGTCGCCACCAGAGAAAACCGTATCGGTTCCATCACAGGTTATGTAGGAACCCTTAAGGATCTGGCGACCCAGAGTGAATGCGGAACATTGAAAGGCTGTTCCCGCTGCTTCTCGCAGTCCAGTACATGTCTTTCCTCCTGTGCACTCGGCCAGCTCTGCGGTATCCGTGATGTGGCACTCATCCACCACGGCCCGGCAGGATGCTCCGTAGCTGCAGCCGGTGCTTACTACATGGCGAAAGTTATGTCCAAAAAGCGCGGCGTTACCAGTGATACGATCTATGTCGGAACCGACATGAACGAGAATGACACGATCTTCGGATCCACGAATGCACTTAGAAACGTCATCCTCGAAGTCAATAAGAGATATTCCCCGAAGGCGATCTTTGTATCTTCTTCCTGCGCAACAGGTATCATCGGTGAGGATATCGACAGCATCGTCGATGAGGTAAGAGATGAAGTGGGAGTTCCGATCGTGGCCGTTCACTGCGAAGGCTTTAAGTCCCGTATCTGGGCGACCGGTTTCGATATTTCCGACCACGCGGTACTTCAGTCTATCGTTCAGCCCCCGAGAGAAGGCGTGAAGACGAATAAGATCAACTTCAAGAACTTCTTCGAGAGCGCCCGTCCGGAGATCATCGAGATGTTCAAAAACTTCGATCTCGATCCGGTATTCCTGTACTGCAATTCCACGGTAGAAGAACTGTCCCACATTTCCGAAAGCCTGGCGACGACCTGCATCTGCGGCACTCTCGGTAACTATCTCGGAAATGCACTGGAAGAAAAGTACGGCGTTCCTTACGTCAGATCCATTAACCAGTGCGGCATCGTCGGTTTTGAGACGTGGCTGCGTGAGATCGGTAAAGTAACGGGAAGATCCGAACCGATCGAAAAGTATATCGAAGAGCAGCGTGCGATCTATCTGCCGCAGATCGAAGAAATTAAGAAGCAGCTTGAGGGCAAGACCGCCGTTCTCGGTATGGGCCCGGGCTACACATTCGAAGTTTCCCGTGTCCTCAATGAACTCGGCATCAAGGTCGTCTGGGCACTGGCATGGCATTACGATAAGAAGTATGAAAACGGCGATGTACCGCCGTCCATGAAGTACCTTCTGGATAATGATATCGACTTTGAAGCAAGTGTTGCCGACCAGCAGAACTTCGAGGTCATGAACATCCTTCACAAGTATCAGCCGGATATGTATCTTTCCCGTCACCCGGGTTCCACCGTATGGGCGATCAAGAACGGTACACCTGCGATCTATGTTGCCGATGAGTACATGATCTTCGGTTATAAGCACACACTGGAATTTGCCAAGACCGTCCTCGATGCGATCAATAACAGAAGCTTCGAAGAAAACCTGGCAAAGCGCACCAAGCTTCCATATACAGACTGGTGGTACCAGCAGAATGTTGATAAGTTCCTGGAGGAAACGAAATAATGGCGAAGTTATTAGATAAGCAAAGATATAAATGCGCACTGGGTGCGATGCAGACCGTTCAGGCGATCGACCGCGCTCTCCCGATCCTTCACAGTGGCCCCGGCTGCGCGCAGAAACTTTCGGAATCCACAGGAAGCTCCGGATACTTTTC
>JAILHZ010000137.1 GCA_024695545.1 Clostridiales bacterium | reverse complement strand
AAATACTCGTTAAACGAAGAAATAAAAGAAAGGAGAATTCGCATGGTATCCGCCCTGATCCGCAAACTCGTACCGGGTGTCCGTAAAACGAAGGATCAGTCCCAGCCTGTTTCGGCTTCGGACCGCCGCGCTGTCGGCAGCATCTGCGGGGCATGCGGCATCTTCTTCAACCTTCTTCTGTTCGCCGGAAAGCTCGTCATGGGTATCCTGACGCACTCCATCGCCATCGTCGGTGACGCTTTGAACAACCTCTCCGATGCGGGATCGTCGATCATCACGATGATCGGTTTCCGTCTGGCGGGAAAAGCACCGGACGCCGACCATCCTTTCGGTCACGGCCGCATCGAGTACATCTCCGGTCTCATCGTTTCGCTTCTCATCTGCATCATGGGCTTCGAGCTCGGCAAGTCCTCCATCGAGGGCATCATCCACCCGGCCGCCGTCGACTGCACGGTCCTTGCGGTCGCCATGCTGGTCGCCTCGCTTGTTGTGAAGGCCTACATGATGTTCTACAACTTCAAGTGGGCGAAGATCATTGATTCCCCGGCGATGCGCGCGACGGCCATCGACAGCAGAAACGACATGATCTCCACGTCCGTCGTTCTTCTCGCCGTCATCTCCACGAAGTTTACCGACCTTCCGGTCGACGCATATATCGGTGTTGCTCTCTCGGTCTTCATCCTCTACTCCGGCATCAGCGCCGCAAAAGACACCGTCGAGCCCCTTCTCGGCACGCCGCCGTCCAAGGATTTCATCGATAAGATCGAAGAGATCGTCATGTCCCACGAACCGATCAGCGGCATCCACGATGTGGTCGTCCACGACTACGGCCCGGGCAGAAAGATGATCTCCCTTCACGCCGAAGTCTCCGCCTTCCAGGACATGTTCTACATCCACGACGTCATCGATAACATCGAGCTCGACCTGGCGCGGGAACTCGACTGCGAGGCCGTCATCCACATGGATCCGATCGACACGAAGAACAAGGATCTCATGAAGCTTCAGGAGGAGGCGAAGGCGATCGCAAAGTCCATCGATGAGCGCATCACGATCCATGATTTCCGCATGGTGCCGGGCGACAGCCACACCAACCTCATCTTCGACATGGTCGTTCCCCACGATGTCACTTCATCGGAAAAAGAACTGATCCAGGCCGTCCGTGAGAAGATGCTCGAAAAGCACCAGAACTACTACTGTGTCATTAAGATCGACCGGTCATACGTATGAGTGAAGTAAGTGCAAAAACCAAACAAGGCGACTTTTCCAAGGGAAGCGTTCCCGTCTGGATCTTAAAACTCGGTCTTCCGATCATGCTGGCCGAGATGGTCGTCGTTCTCTATAACATCGTCGACAGAGCCTATATCGGCCACATGGGCGAAACAAGTACCTTCGCCATCACCGGCCTTGGCGTGTGCTTCCCCCTGATCACGTTCATCAGTGCTTTTGCCAACTTATGCAGCACCGGCGGAACGACCCTCGCCACGATCGCAAGAGGCGAGCATAAAGACGGAAAAGCCGAGCGTATGATGGCCACTTCCCTCTCTCTTCTTCTGATCATCGGATCCTTCCTGACTGTAGTGCTTTTCGCCTTTGCACCATGGATCTTAGAGCTCCTCGGCGGCGACGAATCCTCACTTCCCTTCGCGGTCGATTATTTCCGCATCTACGTCATCGGCACGATCCCGGTCCTCGTCAGCCTCGGCATGAACCCGTTCATCACTGCCCAGGGCTTTCCGAAGATCGGCATGGGCACGGTCATTCTCGGTGCGGTCCTGAATATCGCACTCGACCCGCTCTTCATCTTCGTCTTCGACATGGGGATCAGGGGCGCAGCACTGGCGACGGTGATCTCCCAGAGCGCGAGCGCCCTTTGGGTCATCATCTTCCTTCGGAGCAAGAGACCGCCGCTTCACCTGAAGCGCCTTCTCATCGATAAGAAGCAGCTGCCGGCCCTTCTCAAGCTCGGCGCGACCGGATTTACTTTCAAGGTCACGAGCAGCTTGACGCAGGCCATCGTGAACATCATGCTCAAGAGCTTCGGCGGCGCGCTCAGCACGCTCTATGTCGGAGCGATGAGCCTGACCAACTCGGTCCGTGAGATCATGAGCCTTCCGAACAGCGGCGTCACGGCAGCCGGCCAGAATGTCATGAGCTATAACTACGGCGCCAAGGAGAAAAAGCGTGTCTCCGAGTGCATCCGTTTTATCCTCATCAGCGGCCTTCTGGTCAACACTCTTCTGTGGCTCGCGATGCTCTTCATCCCGGGCCCGATCTTCCGGATCTTCACCGATGACGAAGAGCTGATCGATCTGGCCGTCCACTGCGCGCGCATCTTCTTCGGCGCGTTCCCGTTCATGGCCCTTCAGATGAGCGGCCAGACCACCTTTGTCGCCTTGAACTATCCGAAGCATGCCCTGTTCTTTTCCATGCTCCGAAAGATCCTTCTCGTCACCCCGCTGACGCTCCTTCTGCCGAACATCGGCATGGGCGTTGACGGTGTTTTCTGGGCGGAGTTCTTCAGCCAGATGCTCGGCGCCAGCATCTGCTTCACGACGATGTATTTCACGATCTGGCGGAAGATGCGCCACGCCACGGAAAACGTAACGGAAGAAAAATAGTATAATAGGTGTGCACGTAAAGAGGGGGCAGTTACATGAGAATCACCGAAAAGCTCGACAATAAACGCATACTTATCTGGGGAAAAGGAAGGGAAGGCAAGTCTTCCGAGAAGTTCCTCCAGGAGCACTGCCCCGGCGCGACCTTCGAGATGGTCGAGGGATCGGAAGATGAGATCCTGAAGCTTTCCAAAAACTTCGACTATATCCTCAAGAGCCCCGGCATCATCACGCATGTTCCAGAACCGAAATACATCTCCCAGACCCGTCTTTTCATGGAGGAATTCGGCTCTCAGGTCGTCGGAATCACCGGCACCAAGGGCAAAAGCACTACTTCGTCGCTTCTTTATCACGTTCTTCACGACTTAAGAGACGGCAACGCGATCCTCTGCGGAAACATCGGCCTTCCGTGCTTTGACTACTATGACGAGATCGGAAAAGACACGATCGTCGTCTACGAGCTCTCCTGCCATCAGCTGTCAGACCTCGAGTTCTCCCCGCATGTCGCGGTCTTCCTCAACCTCTACGAGGACCATCTCGACCGCTATATCACGATGGAGAATTACTTTAACGCAAAGAAGAATATCACGGTACATCAGGGCTCTTCGGATTTTCTCTTCTACGGAAACGACGTTCCCGAGATCGAAACTGCGGCTTCAAAAAACCTGCTTAATTTCAATACATCGATGAACTTCAATATGAATCTCAAGGGTGCGCATAACCAGTTCAACGCGACCTTCGTTTACCGCATCTGCACCGAGGTCTTCGGTCTCGATCCGGAGAAGGTAAGATCCAGCATCGAGACCTTTACCGGTCTTCACCACCGTCTCGAGTTCATCGGAAACTACGACGGCATCGACTTTTACAACGATTCCATCAGTACGATCCCGCAGGCCACCATCCAGGCGGCGACCAGTGTCCCGAACACCGCGACGCTCCTTGTCGGCGGCATGGACCGCGGCATCGACTACAGTTCCCTGATCGCGTTTATCAGGGAACATCCCGAATACCAGTACATCTGCTCATACGAGTCCGGCAAGCGCATCTACGAGGATGTCGGGGATCTTCCCTACACCCACCTCGTCGCGGATCTTAAGGAATCCGTCGAGCTCGGAAAGAAGATCACGCCCTCCGGCAAGGCCTGCATCCTCTCGCCTGCCGCCGCGTCCTATACGCACTTCAAGGATTTCGAAGCGCGCGGTGAGAAGTTCTGCCAGCTCGTTCGCGGCGAGACTTCGCTGCTGTTTACCGGCGATATCGGATTTGACCGCTACATGGATCACCGCTGGGAAGACCCGAACCTTCTTTCCAAGCGCGTCCGGGATGTTCTCGCCTATGCGGACCACGTCATCGCAAACGTGGAAGGGCCCATCATGGCGGACACGAAGAATGACGTCAACGAGGGCACGAAGCAGCTCCTTCACTTCATGGATCCTGCCGTTGCGGACTTCCTCGTCCAGAATCACTGCGACATATGGAACATCTGCAACAATCACATCAAGGATGCCGGTGAGGAAGGCATCGCAGCCACTCTCGAAGAAGCGAAAAAGCGCGGCGTAAGAACGATCGGCGCCGGTATGAATATCGAAGAGGCCCGGAAGATCCTCTATCTTCCGGAAGCCGGCGGCATCGGCATGTTCGGTGTCGGATACCAGCGCGCCTGCCGAAAAGCCAGTGAGTCCGAGGCCGGCTGCTTCAGCTGGAGCGACCTCGACGCCATTAAGGAAGCGATCTCCGAGATCAAGAAGACCTGCCGCTGGTGCATCGTCGTATCCCACGCCGGCGAGGAGTTCACACCGCTTCCGTCCCCGTACACCCGTGAGCGCTATCACCTGTATCTTCAGATGGGCGCCGACATCGTCGTCGCGCATCACCCGCACGTTCCCATGAACTATGAGACCGTGGGTGATAAGGCGATCTTCTATTCACTCGGAAACTTTATCTTCGATACGGACTATCAGCGGTCCCAGTTTAATACGGAAAAAGGACTGCTGCTGCGTCTTGATCTTACCCCGGAGAAGTGGTCTTTCAAGCCTTACGGCGTGGATATTCTGCGTGGCAAAGAGTGCATCGATCTCGGCGAGTTACCGGTGATTTTCCAGGATGTTCCGGAAGAAGAATATAAGCTTCTGTCGCCGCTTTCGGCAAAGATGCATATCGCCGCTACCAGACGTCAGATGACCTACCTTGATCCGAAGCGCTTCAAGGATGCGACCGAGGAAGAGTGGAAGGCGCACTTCGCCGAGCCGCTCAGAACAGGACGCGTCCCCGGCGAGACTCTCGATTTCTTCATCCTCTGCCCGCTTGCGGAAGAGGCGGAAAAGGAAGAATGGAAGAAGAGCAAAATGCCTGATATCGTTAAGTATATTCAGGATCAGATGTAAATAAACGTTGCACTCCCGACGGGCAATCATGTAGAATCATGCCGTAGGGTTTTGGAATTTAAGATTTGAGGTAAATATCATGCAAAAGTTTTCCGCTGTTTTCAGTTGTATTCTCACCGTTCTTATCGCGGTCCTGGGCATCTCCGTGTATGCTTCGGGAAACGGCTACATGACCTGGTTCGGAATCAAAATGTCTCCGGGTGTTTTCGGTGGTCTGATCGCCGGTCTCGGCGTCTACGATTATTACGCGATCCGAAAAGCATTCGGCGCGAAGAAGCAGACTGAGGAAGCGGAAGATGCCGCGAAACAGCGTGTCTCCGCCAGAAACCATGATGTCTCTCCTCTGGAAGCTCCCTGCACAGTATCCCTGACCCGCATTTCCAGTTCTTTTGGATGCGCCATGGGAATTCAGGTCTACATGAACGGTTTCCCGATCGGTGTCATCAAGAACGGCCAGACCTTAAGTGCCGCAACCAACGTCAAGTACAACGAACTCAGTGTTCACTACAATGCAGATAACTCCGCCAATTCCATCGTCTTCGAGGCGATCCCCGGCGGTGCGATCCAGATCGAGCTGAAGTACGTCGGCGCCAAGCTGACGATCGTCGGCCAGCAGTACCCGCAGCAGGCGTATCCGCAGGCTGCTCAGCAGATGCACCAGCCGCAGGATCCGTCGCAGCAGCCCCCGATGAACTGAGAAATGTGAGGAGGCAAGGCAGAGCAGCATGAAAGTCGTAGATTCCATTAAGACAGAAAAAAGTCTTTCTTCCCGATCTTTTTCCATCAGCACATCCGGGTTCTTCAAGGCAGCGCTGATCTATCTGATGCTGCCTCTGATCATCTTCTTTATCGGATATCTCAAGATCTGGTGGGCAGTGCTTTTCACCGGGCTTTTCGGCGCGGCGGCGATCCTCGCCATGCGCGGTTTCTGCAAAAAGCCTGACGGCTCGCTCCTCGATCCGAAGGAACGCTCTATCGAGATCAAGCCGGCTTTCCTGATCTTCATCATCGTCCTGATCCCGATCATCCTTTACTGGGGCGGTGTCAGTGAGTTTGGCTGCTGTTCGGCCGATCACCGCGTCCGCTACGCGATCCTGAATGACCTGGTCGAGTACAAGTGGCCGGTCGTCTACGATTTTTCCACGCAGCAGAATCCCGCCGTCGCCGCGAGCCTCGGCACCGGCTCCGCCGCGTTCTCCTACTACTTCGTCTTCTGGATGGTCCCGGCCGTCATCGGCAAGCTCTTCGGTCTGATGGCCGCTCGCATCGCGCTTTTCATCTGGGCCGGCATCGGTCTCGGCCTCGTCGCGATCGGCGCATCGCTCCTTTACAAACGCGCTTCCAAGCTCCTGTTCGTGCTTCTGATCCTCTTCGCCGGATTCGACGTGATTCCGTACATGATCAACCAGCTGACCGGCACGACAACGACCTGGGAGGGCTGGAACCTGCACCTTTACATCCACGGCAACTTCTTCCAGATCATGAATGTCTTTAACCAGAGCATCCCCGGCTGGCTCATCACCCTTCTTCTGATGCAGAGTGTAAACTACCGCAGTATCGGCCTTCTCGGCGGTCTGATGTTCTGCTACTCCCCGTGGGCAACCATCGGTATCCTGCCGATGTGCATCTGCAAGATGGTCATGCTCCACC
>JAILHZ010000117.1 GCA_024695545.1 Clostridiales bacterium | reverse complement strand
CCTCGGAAGAGCCTCCGGTCACTACACTTCCGCCACCGACTACTGAGGAGCCGCCTGTGTCAACGCTCCCCCCGGACACATCCGCAGAGCCGACAAGCTCGTCTGACGAGATCGATCAGGATCAGGTCCTCTACGCACCGGATATAAAGACCGGAAGCGTTCCCGATGATTCAGAGAGTCCTGCAACCGACGAGATCCAGATGCCGGCTTCTCTTGAAGAAGAAATCGCCAAGCCTGAGAACAGAGACAGGTATTTTGCGGTAAGTATCAATATCTCCCACTTCGCATGCGTGGATGAATACCTGTCCGGACATAAACCTTATACTCCGGAAGAAGAGCTTGTAGAAAAGTTTGCCGATGAGATCCGCGCGGAGGTTTCCGAAGAGATGGATCGTCTCACAGGCCTGGGATATGACATCTATCTGCTTCCTTCCTACGAGAATGAAGAAGATCCTTGCTATGTCTTCGATGGTCCTGACAATGAATACCGTTATCATATCTATCACGGTTATAGCGTATCCGGTTACATGACCGGCGAGCAGCTGACCTCTTTCCAGACGAATTCTGCATATGGCTACCGCTTTACCTGGGATTCGAAGGAAACACACATCGATAAGAGCGAAATATACGATCTCTGAGAGCTCCGCCAGGTCCTCTGACGGACAGATATTGAATTGAAAAATCCCTCCCCGTATGATACCTTGAAATCAGTTAATTACGTGGAGGGATCTTCTATGTCTAACCCGGGTATTCTTTTTCGAATCGCAGATAACAGTAGAAAGCAATTTATCCAGAACTGTATCCAGTTCGACAAGCCGCGTCTGGACGCCGCGGTCTATCCGGAAGGTCTGAAAGTCGAGTCGGATCTCCCCTATGCCGAAGGTATTTCTCTTCCTTCCCCGCTGGCACCGGATTCCGCCTCTGAAGGAAACCCGCTCTGCTGCTCCGACAGAACACTCGACATCTACACGCCCGAGAACGCAAAGCCGGGAGAGATCTTCCTTCTCATCCACGGCGGTGCTTTTGTATACGGATGCAAGGAATTAGATAAAGACTTCGGTATTCATCTGGCACTTAAGTCCGGCATCACGGTTGCCAACATCAACTACCGGCTCCTTCCCGGAACCGACATGCAGGGCGAGATCACGGACATCTTCCTCGCCATTTCTTTCCTATGTGAAAAGGGCTTTTCCACGTTCCATACTGTCGGCGATTCCGCAGGCGGATACCTCTGCCTCCTGACCGCGATCCTGATGAATTCGAAGGACGCCAGGACCCAGTGCGGCATCACGGATTTCAATTACGATATCACATGCAAAAGCACCAGTCCGATATGCGGAGATCACAAGGAGAGCCGAAAGCAGTTCGCAGGCATCTATTTCGATCCGGACAGAAAGCTTCCGTCCTTTATCTTCGATCTTGCCGATGCCGCGGAGAAATTCGGCTGCCCGCCGGTCGTACTGACCACGGGAGACCAGGACATGATGCTGAACCAGAACGAGCTTCTGGAGAAGCGTCTCCGGAAGCTCGGAATTCCTGTTGAATATTATTGTGCGGAGTCTACTGAAGACCGCCCGATGCACCACGTCTATGCCATCGCCCATCCGACCTGGCCGGAAGGCATCAAGACCATCGAGATGACCATCGCAAACGCGAACAGATAATAACTGTCAGCTTTCAGCCTGGCGGTCGGCCTTCGACCAAGCCGGTCAGCCTTCAGCTCTGAATACTTCATCGTCATATACATCGTAGAAGATATAGACGACCTTCTTCGGCTTAATACCGGACTCACTCTTGATCTGGTCCTTGACGGCGGGGATCTGGCTCTGAAGCTCACCCTCACTGGCCTCCAGGCTTGCAATCATGTCATCCGACAGTTCGAAGTTGAACCAGTATTTGTAGTATACGGTATTGCCCTTGATATCGATCTTTACATTCTTATACTCAGAATTGTTCTTGACATAGGTATCATATAACTGGTCGTTCATCATCTTAATCTGCGACGCAGTATAATAATCTTCGAGTGTATACTCCTCTGTGTCCTCTGTAGTAGTCGTCTTCGTCTTCTTTGTGGTGCTCTCCGTCTTTCCGCCTTTTGTCGCAAAGTAAATAACCGGAACAGCGATTGCAGCGATAACAATGATCGACAGGATCACGTACGTAAGAGGCTTCTTCCAGATACTCTTCTTCTGCGGCATCGTTGTTGACGGCATATAAGACGGCACAACAGAAGCAGCCGGAACAGCCTGCCGCGGCGAGGGCGAAACCTGTGCCGCCTGCTGACGAACAGGAGCAGCCTGTCTGGGCGCTGCCGGTGCAACAGGAGCGGCCTGTCGCTGAACAGGTGCGGTCTGTCGCTGAGCAGGAGCGGCCTGTCCGGGTGTAACCGGTGCAGATTGTCCCTGAGCCGATGCGACAGGTCTGGTCGCAACCGTACGGGCAACCTGATTCGGTGCTGCCGGTGCAACAGGAGCGACCGGTGCGACAGGTGCGGCCTGCACGGGTTTTCCTGAATATGCCTGAGCGGGTGCAGCAGGTACCACAGGCACTGCAGGTGCTACTGCATTCTTTCCGGAGATCGCATCTGCAAAAGCACCCATATCCGGGTAACGGTCAGCCGCATGAACGGAAAGTGCTTTCATAATCGCATCGTTACCGTACTGGGGAATCGGAAGTCCCAGCTGAAGCGGTGATTTTAAAGTATCGTCGTATGCACGGTCAAAAGCATCCGGCGGCAAAACGCCCGTGATGACCATATACATCGTGGCAGCCATCGCATACTCATCGGACCACGGGCCCTGATTACCGCGCCGGCTGTACTGCTCCTCCGGTGCAAAACCGTGCTTTAAGATAACGGATTTACTCTTCTCTGCATCCTCAGCAAGACGCGCGGCGCCGAAGTCTACGAGCTGTGCGGCACCGGTCTTCGAAATGATGATGTTGTCCGGGCTGATATCGCGGTGAAGAAGATTATTATCATGCACGTATTTGAGCGAACGGATGATCGGAAGCAGGAGATCTCTTGCTTCTTCGAAGGTAAGACGGCCGCCCTTGGACGCGGTGTATCTCAAAAGATCAACACCCTCGATATACTCCATGACGAAGTAGGCAGTTCCGTTCTCACGGAAGTAGTCATATACAGTAACGATATTCGTGATGGAACGGAGCTTGGCAAGGATCCTGGATTCCTCGAGGAATTTATTCGCACCGTGGTCAAAACGGGGCTGCTCATCCTGGGAACTTACTGTCATCGTGTGGTGATCGGCCTCACGGATCGCGATTCCGGAAGGCAGATACTCCTTCACGGCAACCGTCGTCTCCAGCGTCATATCCAGTGCCAGATAAGTAACACCGAATCCGCCCACGCCGAGAACACGACCGGTCAGATAACGGTTATTCAAAGTTGTACCGATTGGTAAAGCTATCGCCGGATGCTTCGCAGTTACCGGATCAAATCCGCACTTCGGACAGGCACCTGTCCCCTCAATCTTGCTAAAGCACCCATAACAGATCTTATTCGTATCAACACCCATTTTCAGAATATCTCCCGCGCCCCTCAATAATACTTAACTATTATACCATATCCAGAAGATTGTATAAAAAGACCGTCACGCCGTTTTCGCGATGTGACGGTCCTTCTTCGTTACTTAACTAACCGATCAAACGATCGTCGCAAGGATCAGACTCCTGCTCTGAAGACCTCTTTATCGTTGCAATCAAAGTAAACGTAAGTGATCTGGAGAGAATCAAGACCATACTGCTTCTCAAGCTGTCCCTTCAGAGTGTTAGCCTGGCTCTCAAGCTGGCTTGCGCTCTTCTTCAGGGAATCTACCTGAGCATCAGTAAGTTCAAAACTGAACCAGTACTCATAGATCAGTTCGTTGCCGATGATCTCGATCTTGCAATCCTTGAATTCGGAGTTGCTCTGGATCATGTTATGAGCCTGCTCGTTCATCTGCTTCAGTTCAGCATCGCTGATCATGTCCTGCAGAGTCTTACCGCTGTTGTTGCTCTTGGTAGTAGTTGTTGTTGTCTCTTCCTCAGTTGTTGTTGTCTCTTCCTCAGTTGTAGTAGCCTTTGTCTTCTTAGTTGTTGTCTCGTCCGGCTCGTCGTCGTCATCGTCTTCTGTTGTAGCTTTTGTCTTCTTAGTCTTCTTTGTCTTCTTAGTCTCGTCCTCGTCGTCATCATCATCGTCGTCATCGTCGTCATCGTCGTCGTCATCATCTTCGTCGTCGTCATCATCTTCGATGTCTTCGATTTCCTCGTCGTCCTTCGTCTTCTTGGACTTCTTCTTGGTCTCCTCGCTGGACTTGCTGCAAGCAACCGCACTGGTAACCATGATAATGAATGCTAAAACGATACTAAGCAGTTTTCTGAATTTCATGTTTCTTCTCCTCCAGAATTTTCCTTTTTAGTCATAAAAGACCAGTTTCTTTTTTCCATACAATAGTATACGTTTTTCTTTTCTCATTATCAAGTCGATTTGATTAGAATGTTTACACAAAGAAAAAGGGCCCGATGTCCTGTTTCTATGGACATCGCACCCCTTTCCCAGGAGATAATTATGTACGACAAAACAAACTCTGAACTCTCACACCGCTATAACCGGCTGTGTCACGCGATGAACGGGACTTCTTCTATGCGGCTGCGCGCTTACGGGGCAGCGGTTCGTACCGTATCCATATCCCCTCACACACTGACGTCTCGTATCACCGGCACTTCTTCTCCGCGGATCCGGAGATCTTCTGTAATTCGCGCTGTTTCTTCTGGCGGCTCTCATCTGCTGTCTTCTTCTCGCCTGCGCCTCACGCTTCATATCGATAGATGCCTTCCAAAGGAAGATCACTCCTGCTAAAAAAACAAATGCACTCCACATACTCAAACCCTCGCTTTTCCTGTTTCCGCCGATTCCTTACCGGCTGTCGTTATCTTTATCGTGACTTCATGATATAAAAAGAACTGTCCAATTATTTGGACAGTTCAGAGGACCCGCGAACGGGTAGTTTATTCAGTTTTTCTGTCTTCCGAACCGACTGAAATCAGGTGATCAGAAGCATCCTGTACAAGTGCTTTCAGCGGCGGATAATATCGACGACCTCACCGATATACATATCGTGCGGCGCGTCTGTTCCATAGAACTGCTCGGCGATCTTCGATTCCATATTCTCCGGGTCGAGCGTCTGCTTGAAGACCTTTCTGCATACGAGTGTTACTTCGGCTTCGTGGAAGGAAACGGACTTGCCTGCTTCGACTGCAGTCAGCTCCGGCATATGCATCTTATCGATCTCACGGCCGGACTTGCTGCCGAGGATGCCGAGCGTCTTCTTCATATCCTCCGGATAGAAGCTCACGGTGAAGTACTCGTTGTCATCCATGAAGTCGTGGGTATAGCGGGATGTTCTGACATACACGGTCGCCACCGGCATGCCCCAGATGGTGCCGAGTCCGCCCCAGGAGATCGTCATGGTGTTGAACTTATCCATGGATCCTGCTGTCAGGAGCGCCCACTGCTTGTCATATATCTCGAAAATATCTGTTGTAAAGTTCATGTAGATTCTCCACTTCTTCTTGGGATAGATTCACGGATCAATAGTTATCCGCGTTGATCTCGAAGTAGGACTGCGGGTGGTTGCAGGTCGGGCAAACGTCCGGAGCCTTGGTGCCGACTACGATATGACCGCAGTTTCTGCATTCCCAGACCTTGACTTCGCTCTTCTCGAATACCTGTGCGGTCTCGATGTTCTTCAGAAGTGCGCGGTAACGCTCTTCATGGTGCTTTTCGATCGCGGCTACAAGACGGAACTTCTTGGCGAGCTCCGGAAAACCCTCTTCCTCAGCAGTCTTGGCAAAGCCCTCGTACATATCGGTCCACTCGTAGTTCTCACCGTCAGCAGCGGCTGCCAGGTTCGCCGGTGTGTCACCGATGCCCTTGAGCTCCTTGAACCACATCTTCGCGTGTTCTTTCTCATTCTCAGCGGTCTTCAGGAAAAGCGCCGAGATCTGCTCATAACCTTCCTTCTTCGCAACGGATGCGAAGTATGTATACTTGTTTCTTGCCTGAGATTCACCTGCAAAAGCAGCCTCAAGGTTCTTTTCGGTCTGTGTGCCGGAATACGGATTTGCCATAGTTGCCACCTCTTTCTACCCTGTTCATTTTGTTGATTTTTCAGCACTCTCTGGTGAGCATGCCTATACAGACATTATACTGCTTTTCGGAAAGAGAGGATAGCACTATTTTGTCCCGAGGGATCAATTCTCCATTTTCCAGACCGCGCAGGAATAAGGTGGCAGGACGGAGCCTCCGCCGAAGTCGTGGATGTTTCCTGTGAGAAGGTCGACCGCCTGTCCGCAGCCTGCGTCAAAGTGCGCGGTATATTCGTAGTCCGCGGCGTTGATCGCGACGAGCACGCGCTCATAGTTCTTGCCTTCTCTGCATCCGTCGGCAGAATCACCTTCCCAGCGGCGCTCGAAAATGCACTGGTGATTCGTGAGTACCACGGAGCGGAAAGAACCGTAGTTCAGGGCCGGGCTTCCCGCCTTGATCTCAGAGAGCTTGGCGATGTGTGCGGTCAGGTCCATCCATTCGGGCTTCTCGAAGCACGGTCTCAGTGCGGGATCGCCCTCTTCTTTTCTCGCCTGTGTGCCCCACTCGGAACCATAGTACACACACGGGAATCCGGGCATGCCGAACGCCAGCGTGTAGATCAGGGGCAGGTGCGCGGGGTTATTGAGATTCGACGCGATACGTGTCACGTCGTGGTTGTCGACGAAGCTCATGAGGTGAAGGCCTCTGAACCAGCTCCAGTTCTCGGGACCGAACTGCTGGATCAATGTGTTGATGATCTCGAACATATTCATGCAGTTAAAGCTGCTGAAAAGTCCCTTGTAGCAGGCATAGTTCGTGCAGGAATGACACATCTCGCCATTGACCCACATCTTATAATCGCCGTGCAAAAGCTCGCCCAGCAGCAGGAAATCCGGCTTGAGGGATCCCGTAAAACCGCGGAGTCTCTTCAGGAATCCTCTGTCCAGGCAGTACGCCACGTCGAGTCTTAATCCGTCGATATCGAAGTAATCGACCCAGTAACGGATCTTATCGAAGATGTGATTGACGACTGCGTCATTTCTAAGGTTAAGCTTTACGAGGTCAAAGCACCCTTCCCAGCCTTCGTACCAGAAGCCGTCGTTGTAGTTGGAATTGCCGTCGAAGGAGATGTGGAACCAGTCCTTGTACGGCGAATCCCACTTCTTCTCCTGTACATCGTGGAACGCCCAGAAGCCTCTGCCGACGTGGTTGAACACTCCGTCGAGCACGACGCGGATGTTTGCATCGTGCAGTTTTTCGACAACTTCCTTGAAATCTTCGTTCGTGCCTAGACGGCGGTCGATCAGGCCGTAGTCTCTGGTGTTATAGCCGTGCGTGTCCGATTCAAAGACCGGAGAGAAATACACGGCGCTGATCCCGAGTTTCTGAAGATGCGGGATCCAGTCGATCACTTTTCGGATCGGTGCTGCCGGGGCGGCGACAGCCTTCTCTGATGCGGATGCAGCGGACTTCTTCGGTGAAGCTGCGGCAGCAGTGCTTTTCGCGCAGGAAGATATATCTACCTTAACTCCCTGCTCATTATATTCGGCCGGTGCGTTCTCGAAGGGCGCACCAACAAAGCCCAGAGGGTAGATCTGGTAAAAAACGGATTCTTCAAACCACATGAATCAGAACGTCTCGACTTCCGGTGCTTTTGTGAAGGAAGAGTAGGTAGCCGTCGCATTCTGCAGATAGAATACCTCGGTGTTTCCATCGTCTTCATTGTACATGCCGCGGAGCTGCGGATAAGCGTCGAGCATCGCGGTCTTCGCCTCACGGCGGTCGTCAGCGATCAGTTCGCAGGCGATGCGGATCCACTCGCCGTTCATGAACGCGCAGATCTCCGCCTTCGGATTCGCGTGAAGCTGCTTGGATGTCGGCTTCACCTTGCCTGTCTGGATATAAAGTTTGCCCTCGAAGATGTTCGCTGTGCCAAAAGGACGTACGCGCGGCTGGTTGCCTTCAACGGTTGCCAGGTAGTAAGTACCGGCGTCTTTCAGGAACTTCTCGGCTCTTTCAATACTGCTCATAAGAATAATCTCCTATCTCTCTAGGTTATATTACATATCCATGTTACCTTTATCAGGGCAGCAAATCAAGGACAGGCAGAGCAAGTGGGCAAGAGTGGTACTAAACAACAGTTTTCTGAAAGATCAATACCACTTCTATACTGCCCGTATCTTTCTTCCCCTTACACATGTTTGTTATCATGAATTTGGAAAAGGAAGGCGTGAGATCGAGGGCCGCCATAACCCGGCCGGATCCCACAAAGAGTCGCCGAAAAGGGCGGCAGAAAGAGGTGTAACAATGTTACAAATCGTGATTTTTGACATGTTTGAGACGCTGGTGACGCTTTTCACCGGACGGACTTATTTCGGCGAAGATGCCGCCGCGGATGTGGGGATCGACCCTGCGACCTACCGCAAGGCATGGCACGAAAACGAGATCGACCGCTCAACAGGTAAACTCACGATGAAAGAAGGAATCGCCCTAACGCTGAAGACGCTCGGCATCTATTCCGAAGACAAAGTCGACCTCATCGCTTCCAAAAGACTTGCCGCGCTGGGAGACACCTTCAATTCGATCCCGGATGACACGGTAAAGCTCCTCGAGGAGCTTAAAAAGCGCGGCGTCAAGATCGGCCTGATCACCAACACATTCTCCGATGAGCGCGACCTCATCCGGAGAAGCAGGATCTTCCCTTTCTTCGACACGGTCCGCATCTCCTACGAAGAAGGGATCCAGAAACCGGATCCCCGCTTGTATCAGTCGATCATGGATGAGTTTGGCGTCACGGCCGACCAGTGTCTCTTCGTCGGTGATGGCGGTTCAAGAGAACTCTATGCCGCAAGAGATATCGGCATGAAGGCCGTCCAGGCTTCCTGGTTCAGAGAGCTCGCGTTCGAGCCGCACATCCCCTGCCCGGTACTGCCGGAATTCCCGCAGGTCATGAACCAGCTCGACGTGCTGGATTATCTTGATGCCTGAAGCGGAAGTAACTCATAAATCCTCAGGGCGTTCCGGATCAGTTCGATTCCGGGACGCTCTGTTTCTTGAATCCGTTGAAGAGGTAGATACCGAGGACCGCGTTAAAGATGACCGCGGCAAAAACACTGCAACGTTCACCGATGCCGAAATACTCGGGTGGAAGTGCTTTCATACCGATAGGACCGAGAAGCATCATGCCGAGAATGACCGCGGCCCAGATGCCGACGCTGCGCAGTTCTTTCTTCCTGCAGCCCGAAACGATCAGCATAATCAGCGATACGATCGAGAGAATGACTACGAGCGCAGTAACGACCATGTGCATAACCTCTGCGAACGACTCGATCTCCTTGCCCGAGTCGGAAAGCGCAAACATCTCATAACCGATCTTCGAGATCCAGTTCATGATCGTATAAAGATACACTCCAAGACGGAAAAGCTTCGTTCCGGTCTTCTTTTCAGAGACGAAGATCGCGATGCAGGTGGCGCACACGACACTTCCCGCTGAGTACACACTTGAGATACGGTCCCACAGGAGCCTTGACGGCGCACTCTCGGCAGAGAGGTCGCTTACCGCCTGCTCCATCCAGTTATATCCCGGAAAATCCATCGGCGCGAAAATCACTGCCGCCGCGTATGAGATCAGGGCCAGCACTCCCAGCAGGCCGCAGTAATTGATCAGTTTTCTTTTTTCCACTTCTATTATCCTCCTGTTTTCCTTCAATCAGATGGTGTTCAGTCTTTTTTATCCCCAAATCATCGAGCAATCATCTGACATTTATATCTGTCCTTTATCCCTCGATCTGACGGCTGAACCACCGGATGAATTTCGCGATATTCTTCGGGACCGGGCTGCCGTTTTCCCCAAACTTCTTAATCTTTCCTGCAGTCAGAAGGTCCATGCGGTAATCGATGAGCGAGTGGATCGTCAGTGAATACGTCATTGCAGCCGTATCGACATCGTCGTTTTTGATCTTTCCGTGTACGGCCAGCGCGTAAAACATATTCTTCGACTGCATGATCATACGATCCGTCTCCTCGACAATAATGCCGGCTGCGACCGGATTCGTCGCACGTTCCGAATAAAGCACCTTGAAGAACTGAAGCATGTACTTGTCTGACACGATCACCATGTACGCCGAAAGCGATCCCAAAAGGATCTCTTCGAGACTTTTCTTCTCAAAGAGCTTCGCGTAATCGATATCGGCAGGAGCACTCGCCTCAGATCCGTTCTGCGCACGCTGTCTCAGGAACGTATACATCTCATGGATGATTTCATCTTTCGACTTGAAGTGGTTATAAAGAGACGGCGCCTTAATACCGACCCTGTCGGCGATCTGCGACATCGAAACGCCCTTCATGCCGCTTTCTGCAGCAAGTTCCAGTGTCGCGTAGATAATCTCTTCTTTTCTGGTCATGACTCCATCTCCTTTCGGGATCGTACAGTGCGATCACGATTCGTTCCTTCTTCTCTCTCCGCATGAAAAGCGTAGCAAACTTCTGTTCGTTAGTCATATTACTAACGGTCATTAGTTTTGTCAAGTCCGTTTTTCCGGAATAAAAAAGCACGTGTTCACGTGCTCTACTGTCTGGAGTCTTCGTTTACTGACCTGACTCTTCGCCTTTCGGTTCGATCCGGATCCGGATGTCGCCTTCCAGATAGTCGGCGATGTTATGAAGATCGATCTTTCCGCTGTTAAAGTCGAGGATCTTTATCTTCTCAGGATCAAGTTTCTTCAGGTTCCCGTCCGTACCTGTATCCAGAACAATGAAGCGGTCGCACTTCTTCTCTTCCGGGTCTACTGGTGCTCCGCTAACAGATCCTTTTGCAACAGTTTTCGGACCTGTCTCCTTTTCCGTAAGAATAATCACCGCCCACGGATAACCGATAGTGAAAGGTGTGTTCGTCTTGAACGGGAACTCCTGGATATGCGGAGTCTCCCTGTCGGAATAGTGGATCTCGCTGACGATTTTCAAAGAAGGATCCTCACGCATCGGGAAAAAGTGCTTTTCGGAAAGAAACGGCGCATAGTGCTTTTCGAGGATCTTATACTCGTTTTTTCCATAGTAAAAGTTCATGAAAAGCATCCAGAATGTGGGATCGAGGAAACCCAGGAGCGCAAGCCATTTGAACGGCGCGGCCGTCGTAAGGAAACCGATGGCGATCAGAAGTCCGCCAAGGAACGGGATGCCGGAGACGTGTGTCTTGTGGAGGCGGTTATTGATCATGTTCGCGATGTTGCAGACAATAAAGAACAGCCCCATCAGGACCAGTACGACGCAAAGCAAATTTTGTCGAAGAAAAACCACCATTCCGAACACTCCTCAAAGAAATTATACACTTTTTCGGGGTTGTAAAGAAAGGTTTTTCGGCCGGAGTTTATGCTTTTGCTTTCATAAAAGATTCGGAAGAGTAAAGTTCAAAATCGAAGACACCATTCTCGCCTTCCGCCTGCGCGAGTATATAGATGCCAGGGTCGCCGGCTTCATTATAGATGTGGGAAGTGACCTTGCGCTGACGGCGGGTCCCGGCTTCATCGAGGATAAGATAATAATACGTAGTCGTATGCTTGTCCCCGTCGCTGTCTGTCTTGGTTTCGGTTTCCATCTTCTTATCCAGAACCTTGATCTGATAGACCTTGATCGTCTCCTGACCCGGCTCGGGCGGCATCTTCATTGCAATGATTTTCTTAAAAACATACATGCCGGCAATCACTAACGCAA
>JAILHZ010000107.1 GCA_024695545.1 Clostridiales bacterium | reverse complement strand
AATCTACTATCGTATTCACGCGCTCGAAAACCTTAACCTAAAAGTCGAATTCTCCAAAGATGTCGCGCAATTCGGTGAAGACATAGAACTGGTCGAGATTGCGGAAAACAAGAAAAGACTCCCTCTGCCCTTCATCATTCTCAAATTTGAAGCTCCGCGCGAGATAAAATTCTACGACATGGAAAACACTTCGACGTCCGATCTGCTCTACCGCACGGACATGCTCACCATGAAAGCATTCTCCAAGCACACGCGCCGCATAAAAGCACAGTGCACGAAGCGCGGCTATTATGTTTTCCCGAGAGTCGGAATAACCACTTCCGACCTGCTTCTTGTAGAACATTTCACCACGGATTTCCAAAATGAATCCCACCTCACCGTTCTTCCCGAAGTTTTGGATACAGAACAAATGCAGATGCTTAATTCAGTAACGTTAAGTGAACTTCAGTGCAGAAGAACCCTTCTTACAGATCCGTTCACTCTTGCCGGCATCCGCGAATACGGTCCCAACGATCCGATGAACATCATCAACTGGAAAGCGAGCGCAAGGACAGGCGAACTGATGGTAAACCAGAACGCATCCACCTGCGCGCAGAAGGTACATATCTTCGTTAATCTCGAGTACTACAACACAAAGCATTCCACGTCACTTCTCGAGAAATCGATAAGCCTTGCTTACACATATCTCATCGGACTAGCAGAACTCGGAATTCCCGCATCGATATACACCAACGGTGCGGATGTCATATCAGGAGCACCTGTTGTTTCAGAGACGGATCTCGGTTCTGCCACACTCGATGAACGCGCGATAATGCTCGCCAGGATCGACCTGAAAAATCCCGCTCATTCTTTTGCAGAGACGCTCGAAAAATATATCCGCGCAACGGAAAGAGATGACTTTATAGTAATCATCTCACCCCAGTACAACGGAGATTTCAGGCCGCTTCTTACAGAGATAAAATCACGCCGGCCTTCTCTTTTCTGGCTCATGCCAAGCTACAGGACAACGCCTGATGCAGAGCCCGAACCTGAAATCGCTCCTTCTTACATGAGATGGGAGGTGCGCGGAAATGACTGACATAAGAGATATCTACTCCACACGCCAGACGACCAAAGACATTGAAGGAAACAATGTAATCACCGTGCGCGACAGCCTTCTTGCCGAGTGCCTGTTATCGATCATCATGGGCATTACTCTGCTCTCATGCCTGGTGGTATTAAGGAGCTACATAGACATCATCGACGTCAGCATGTATATGCAGTTCGTGCCGCTTCTGATGACTGTTGTTCACGTGCTTATCAGAAGGACCACGATCAAATCGCAGTTCCTGATATTCATTCTTCATGTTATATCTGATGTGCTGTTCTTCTTCGCTGTCACCAGCATTCCTGTTCTCCAGTTCGGAAACAGCATTGCAAACAAGGTTTATCTTGGCGCGATACTTATTGCATTTACACTGTTCTCACTGTTCTACAGATTAAAGCCGGCGTTTACTGCCTCAGACCATGAATTCATAGTCTTCCCTGCAGTAATCCATATAGTCTTTTATCTGCTTTATGTGGTTGCAGATCAGGAGAAGTATTCCCGCAACATAATCATCCACGCGGTAATAATCGCCGTACTCTTTATAGTCATGCGCCAGATAGCTGTTTTCGACGCCAAGTTCTATCATTCGATACACAAATCGTCCAAGCCGATGGCCCTTCTCAGAAAGCAGAACAACAAGACGATAGCAGGGCTTCTGGCCATCATCACGGTAGCTTTGCTTGCACTCACCGTATTCCCCATCGACTGGCTGTCAAATATCCTCCTGACAGGCATAAAAGTTATCGGCGATTTCATTGTTTTCCTGATCTCAGCAATAGCAAAGCTTTTCAAGAATGATTCCACAGTCACCATTCCGATGCAGGTAGCTGAACTTTCAGAACAAGGGGGCGAGATAAATCCTTATCTTGAGATCTTCGGAAGAATGCTCGCATTTCTTTTCCTGACCGTTGTACTGATCCTCATCATTAATGCGATCCGTATCCTTATCAGGAATGCTCCGAGATTCAAGAAAGAAGAAGTCGACGAATCCGGTGCTCTCACCGACACCATCGAAGACATCCGTCCCGAAAAGAGATCCTTCACGACAAAAGGCCTTAACTTCGGCACAGGACACGAACGCCGCATAAGAAAGCAGTTCTACGCCAAGACCCGCAGAGCCATGAAGAAGGGTCTTCCCGTCTCAAATTCATCCACACCCGGACAGATCGAAAACGTCCTGCTCTCTTCCGGTGACCGTGAGATCTCCGAGCTCAGAAAAGAGTACGAGAAAGTGCGTTACGGAAAGAACTGAATTTAATACAAATAATAGCGGGGCGCCTTCAAATCGAGACACCCCGTTTTCAATCTTCTCTTCTATTCCCTATTACTCTGT
>JAILHZ010000085.1 GCA_024695545.1 Clostridiales bacterium | reverse complement strand
TAATCCCTATTCAGGACCGAAGTATATAGAAACGTTCGTACCGGACACATTCGATGATCTGATATCATATCTGTGCAACAGATACGTCCAATACTATCACTTCCAGTGCTGTTCGAACTGCAGAAGATACTTCGCTTTTGCCACAGACAGCAAGATCAAGAACTGTCCGAGAGTGATCGAGACTGCACGGTACGAAAAGGATATAGGAAAAACGTGCTTTGACGTAGGACGACTTCGCTCGCATGTGCGGAATTTATATAGCGATGAAACACAAATACTGTACCAGAGGAACTATAAGGCGACTTTCGCAAGGAAGAAGAAGGGACAGATCTCAGAGGATCATTTTGCTGCCTGGAGCGAAGTAGCACGGGCTATGCGAGACCTGTGCCTCGAAGGTGAGATTACCTACGATGAACTGGAAAAATGGTTCAAAGATAATTATTTACGGGAATAAGTGGGCTGACTGACACTTGTTTATACATACCAGAAGAAAGGAGGAAAAATGGCTAGAATGAAAAGAAACGCAAACGGAAGTGGTTGCATAAGATTGCGCGCAGACGGTAGATGGGAAGGAATCTATTCCATTCCTGCGACTGATGGCGCCGGAAAGTATGTACGCAAATCTGTGTATGGTAAGACACAGGAAGAGGTCAGGAAGAAACTGGCTCAGATTACTGTCGAGATCGACGAGGGCACTTATACAGCTGCCTCGAAGTATACGGTTTCAGAGTGGTTGGAGTGCTGGCTTAACACCTATGTGAAGCCTTCGGTGAAGGATTTCACACTGGATTCTTATACCAATATCTGCAACAACCACATCATACCGGCACTTGGCAGAATCAAACTAAAAGAACTTAAGACTACGCAGATACAGAAGTTCTACAATTCTCTTTTGGAAAGTGGCAAACTAAGCGTTAAAACCATTAAGAACATCCACGGTGTACTTCACAAGGCTTTGACTCAGGCTTATCTGCTAGGAGAGCTCAAACAGAACCCTACAGACAAATGCCAGCTACCAAAGACGTATAAAACCAAGATCGAGCCTCTCGAGAATGAGGACATTTCCCGATTTCTCGAAGCAATCAAAGGCCACAAGTATGAGATCGTCTACTATTTGACTTTGTTTACCGGACTTCGCCAAGGTGAAGTACTGGGGTTGTCTTGGGATTGTGTAGATTTCGAGAACAACATGATCCTGATCGACAAGCAACTGAAAAGATCCTCACACCATAAGGGAGCATATTACCATCTCGATCGAACAAAGAATGGTCATGAGAGATACATCGGTGTGGCTCCGGCGGTACTGGATATGCTCCAACGACAACTTGTCTGGCAACAGCAATGTGCCCAAAACGCCGGATCTGCTTGGAATAACGAGTGGAATCTCGTTTTTACCAACGAACTGGGGAGCCATCTTTGTCACTCGACAGTGTACAACAACTACAAGAGGATCGTTAAAAGCCTCGGCATCGAGAAAAAGAGATTTCACGATCTTCGACACACTTATGCTGTGGCCTCACTCGAGAGTGGTGACGATATAAAGACTTTGCAGGACAATATGGGGCATTCAACCGCGTCCTTCACGCTTGATAAATACGGACACGTTAGCAAAGAGATGAAGCAACGTTCTGCCAAGAACATGCAGAAATTCATCAATAAAGTCTCATAGAAACCATTCTCTTGGATCATAATTGTGGTCAATTTAGTGGTCAAATGACATTTTAGAAGAAAAGAAAAATCCCGAAAGCCCGTAGTTTCAGGCTTTCAGGATCTCAAATTTGGCGGAGAAGGAGGGAGTCGAACCCTCGCGCGGCTGTTACACCACCTAAAGCTTTAGCAAAGCCTCCCCTTCGGCCTCTTGGGTACTTCTCCATGCCGAAGTCATTTGCTTCTATCGAAGCGACATGAGATATTCTAACATAGAAAAGCAAACATTTCCACAACTTATTGTCTTTTTCTCGTTCAAACCGTCAAAAGTCTGATATTTCAGGCTTTTCGGTTATTTTGCGGAACCAGGACGGAAGTGATACAATAATTGAACTTTGAAAAAACACATATCCGGCCGGGACCGATACCTCGCCCCGTTGCCAAAAGGAGTCTTACAATGTCCGAATCCCAAGCTACACCTTCAAATATAGATTTTTCCGCAGTTTCACCATATACACCTTCTGATGCGCTGGTGCAGCTGTATACATCGAAAAAGAAATCGTCCGCATGGAAGCTCTTTGGCGGCACACTTTTGCTCATGGCAATTGTGGTGGCTGCGATCCTTCTGTTTGTCAGTATCTTTCACGTCATTATATACAGCATCAAAATCATTATCGCATTCCTGTTCGTAATGCTCCTGCCGATATATTCCATATACAATCTCATTTCCACATATTCGAACCTTTCCAAGAAGAACTACTCGTTTTACACAGGTGTGATCGCAGGGAAGGCCGATAACGGATATCTGGTCAGAGGTATCTCCGCTTCAGGCCTCTCTTTTCTTGATAAGGCAGATGCTGATGCGGAAAAAGCACCCGGCGCGCCGGTGATCATCGCCAAAATGAAGGATGATTTCGATCTTCTCGGAATGCAGTGATTTTTCAGAAGATCAGGTTGCGCTTCGGCGCATCCTTTCTTCCTGCATCTTCCGCTTGTGCTCTTTCATCGCCTTTCTTCCCTGGCCGATACCATCCGGTACAGGTGTCTCTTCGACCTCGATATACTTGTCGTTATGGAAGACAGCGCTCAGCTTAGGATCTAACTGGAAATAGTCATCGATCTCCTGATCCGAAATATCCGGAGCGAATTTTCTTCTTCTTTTCGTACCGAATCTTCTCTTGTTGTACTCTTTCCAGAGGATCAGGACAAGCAGTTCAATAAAGATCGCCATACAAAGTATTCCGAAGAAGCGCTCAGTCTGACGGATCCGCTCATAGTTATAGAACAGGAATTCTTTGACCGGTCTTCCCGTCTTGTCGCAGATAATGCCGTAGATCATGTAAGCAAAGTAGATCAGCATATAGATCCAGGCGACCGCGGTCAGGATAATCCCGATAACTCTCTTCCACAGTTTCTGCTTGTTCTCATATTCGATATGGGACTCGCGGTTCAGGTCCTGATCGTAAACATTTTCCAGTACCATATCAGGCATAGGCGTCTCGCCGCTCTCTTCGATCTCCGACTGAGTGATACCTCTGTCCGGGCTCTTCCAGGTCGCCAGTTTCTTCTTCGGAAGGATCGATTTCAAAAGCGCGCCGAGTGTAATGAATACATTCAGATACCAGTACAGGATCGGATACCAGATCACCGACCATGTGCTGCGCATGATATCGCGGTCATAACGGGATTCCAGGAACATCGCCACACAGAACTGCAGCAGGCACACGAAGGACAGGAACTGGCTCTTCCATATAAGATCCGTGTACACATGTTCTCCCCTGATCTCGGATACAACGAGAAGGACTGTCAGGAACAGCCAGCATACAGACCAGAAGAATGTAGCCACCTGCTCCAGATATACGGGAGTCAGTCTTCTTCTTCTCCAGCTCTTGAAGATATCCCAGTGCCGGAAAACTACTTCCAGTCCTCCCTCTGCCCAGCGCTTTCTCTGTCTCCAGAGACCCTTGATCGTCTCGGGAACAAGCATCCAGCAGAGTGCTCTCGGTTCGTAACGCACATCCCAGAAGTTCTTCTCGAGCTTCCAGGTAACGGCGATATCTTCGGTCATCATGTCGCGGTCCCAGAAACCGCAGTCCAGAAGTGCTCTTTTTCTATATGCCACACAGACACCCGAAACCGTCATGACTTTTCCGAGGACTCTCTGTGTTCTCTTAATCAGGCTGATAATGCTGGCGTATTCGCAGAGCTGGATCTTGCCGAGAAGAGAGCCTCTGTTTCTAACGCGCGGGTTTCCTGTAACCGCACCGACGCGCTCACCGTTGTTCTTATTTACAAAGTGGGAAACCAGATAGCGGAGTGCATCCTTATCGAGGTAGGAGTCAGCATCGACACCGACCAGGATCTCACCTTTGGATGCGATCAGGCCCAGATAGAGTGCATTTGCTTTTCCACAGTTCTTCTTTAAGTCGACGACACGTACGCAGGAATACTTCTTGCAAAGCGCCTTCATTACTTGTGAAGTATCGTCGGAGCTTCCGTCGTTGATCAGGATGATCTCGTATTCCGGATAGTTCAGTTTCGTCATCTGCTCGACGACCGGAACGAGTACGGAACTCTCGTTATGCGCGGGCATGAGAATAGACACGAAAGGTGTCCTCTCGAGTTTTAGTGAATGCTTTCTCTCGTTGGAATAATAGAAAATCAGGGAACCCAGTACCCATAGCATCGCCATAATGGCCGGATACCAAAAAACGAATTCCACCATCCAGTTAAAGTTCATTACGTCGCGTTCACCTCAAATGTCACAAAAGATGTCTTTTCAAAATCTGTCGTCTTGTGTCAGAATAATGCCTGTTATTATGTCTTTTTAGTAATTGCCTGCGTAAATATATCAGAGGGAATATGCCCCGTCAAGCGGCATATTCCCTGTTTTTTTCGTGATTTTATCCAAAAATAGCACTTTTCTCCTTCTTTTTAGAAATCGTCCCCCGTTTTCCCATAATTTGTCGTGTCATCAGAAAGAAACAGATCGCTGTCGCACTCCGTGATGTTCTTCAGGGCACGGTTGATCATGTTCGTTCTCGTGGTGCGGAGCGTCTCGAGATTGTTCGTCGCCGCAGACAGGCTCTTACTTACTTTCTCCAGCGCCATCTCATAATTCTTAAACTCCTTCTTCACGGCGCCGAGCGTGCGCTCGATCTCATGGGACTTCTTCTCGATCGCCAGGGCCTGGAAGTAGTTCGTGACCGTGCTTAAGATCGCCATAAGAGTGTAGGGGCCCGCAACAGTGATGTGAAGCTGGTTCAATTCCTCCAGGAGACTCAGATTCACGATCTCGGAATACATCCCCTCGAATGGAACAAAGAGGATCGCATAAGGAGTCGTATCCGGAATACTGATATACTTCTCCGAGATCGCCTTCGCGTCTTCCCTGATTGCAACACCAAACTCCTTCTTCGCCCTCAGAATGGTATCTTTATCCCCGGAATCGTATGCCTGTAACAGTGTTTCATATCTGTCCAGATGGCACTTCGAATCGATCGGAAGGTAGACATATCCACTTCCCTCACGTGTCGGCATCTTGATCGCGATCTCGACATGCTCAGAAGATCCGGGCTTGGTCGGAACCTCCACATCATACTGCTGCGGAGTGAGGACATCCGCAATAATCTGCTTGAGCTGGACCTCTCCGAGAATACCGCGTGTCTTTACACCATTAAGGGTCTTCTCGAGGCTGCCAACCTGCGTCGAGATCCCCTTGAGTTCGCCCATGGTCTTCTGAAGTTCAGTCATCTGGGCCAGAACTCCCTTGAAGCTCTTCTCAAACTGCTCGTTTAAAGTCTTGTCGAGTTTCTCATTGACCGTCTCACGGATCTTCTCGATCTGCTGGTTATTCTCTGTACGCATCCTCGTGAAGTCTTCGTGGAAAGTCTCCGTCAGCTTGGAAAGCCGGGTCTCCATGGACTTGTTAAGGGTCTCGAGGCCGCTGGAGAGCATCTTCGTATTTCCCTCAAGGATCGCGGTATTTCTCTCCTTGTCGGTCTTAAGGACCGCCGCGATGCTGTTGTTCATCGTATCGAACTTCTGTGCGTACAGACGGTTACTGAGGGTGTTCATCTCCTCGTTATGACGGCGCATCGTCTCCTGCTGGTCCTTCTCAACACGTGTCAGATTCTCCTCCATCGAAGAGATCCTCTGATCGATCACTTTACTCAGGGACTCCTGCATCCTCGCCGGATCATCCGTCTGGCGGGATGCAAGGACATGGATCCCCGCGTAAGTGCGAAGCAGAAGAAATGCTGCAATCAGAACGATCACGAGCACAATGGAACAAATAATGACAACGGCTATCTCCATGTTATCCTCCTTCGAAAAGCTTCCCGGCGGTTGTGCCGGTATAGTGAAATTCGCAGGCAGTAAATCATGGAACTGCCACACACAACACCGGAAAGCCTGCAACGCCTCTACAACATGAATGATAGACCCTCAACTGTCCAATTATTCGGACTGAATGAGAGAGGATACGATACGATTTTGAAAGGATGTGTCTGAAAAGATAAAACCGATCAGTAGATGAAAAGATAGATGCCGAGCCACTGTGCCGCGGCACCGAGCAGAACGAAGATATGCCAGATAAAGTGCGAACCCTTGCGTCTCAGGCCGAACGGGATCATGCCGATCGTATAGAGAATCCCGCCGCTAAGTATCAGAATGAAGAGCCACATATCATGTTTTATCATATCGGGAACGAAAAGAAGTCCGCTCCATCCAATCAGGAAATACAGAGTGTAGTGGAGAGGCTTCACGCGTGCCGGTCCGAAGATGCCGATAAACGTGATGCCCATAACGATCAGCGCCCACTGGATACAGAACATGACGATGCCCTTCGTATTTCCCCAGTAAACGAGACACATCGGCGCGAAGGTGCCGCCGATAAGAAGATAGATCGAACTGTAGTCGAAGCGCCGCCAGAGTTTCTTGACGAAAAGCCCGTTTTTCCAGGCGTGATAGAGACAGCTCATCGTGAAAAGAAGGATCAGACAGATTCCGTAAAAGCAGGAGGCCATCACCTTCAGGGAAGTATCCGATTTCAGGAGCATCAGAATAAATGCCACTATCGAAAGAGCCGCGCCGATACCATGAGTGACGGAGTTTCCGATCTCTTCGAGCAATGTCAGCTTCGGAGGTTCATTCTTCCGGTCAATTTCTTCTTTGGTCAGACGTCGTATCTTAAAAATGCCCATTTTCTCCCGTTCCGGTAGTGCCTGAATTTCCGTCGGGCAAAGCACTTCCGCCTGACGGTCTGTTTTTCATTCTATGCTGAGCACAAGTTCTTTTCAAGAGGAATCATCCCATGAAAAGCAGGCTGTCCTGAGCTCTCAGGTATTGAGAGAAAAGCGCTGCTATGATAATATTTTTTTATTAAGAGGGGTGCGTCTATGAAGATTTGTGCTTTTATCGGAGATATGTATCGCGACTACTCGTCTGAACTCATTCTGGCGATCCAGAAATGTGCGATCGAGCGCGGGCACAGAGTGGACGTTTTCGGAAACTGTTCTGTTCCGAGTGAGAACCCTCTTCATGCGGAAGGTCTGAAAAAGATCCTTTCTCTCCCGAATTATTCTGACTATGACGGCATCATCCTGTGTTCGGATACACTGCATCACGCCGGGCTGGATTATGAGCTTCTCGAGAAGCTCACTTCTGCCACGGATCTGCCACCGGTCGTCAGCGTACGCGCGGAGGAATCCGGATTCTACGCAGTCATCCCGGATAATCGTCAGATTATGTATGAGATCTCCAAGTATGTCATCGGGAAAGTCGGATGCGACGACATCGGATTTGTTACCGGCAGAGATGATCTTCGGGATTCCCACGAACGTCTTGCCGGTTTCGAAGATGCGATGGAAGAAGCCGGTTACAAGATCAGAAAGGATATGGTATTCCACGGCAACTACTGGACGAACCAGGGACCGGAGACAGCGGATTTCTTTATACGCGAAGATGGTACCCTGCCGAAAGCCATCATCTGTTCGAATGACTATATGGCAATCGCACTGGTCGATGAACTGCTTCTGCGCGGATTCTCTGTTCCGAGAGATACTCTGATCACCGGGGTCGATAATCTGGATGCATCAAGTGCACATATTCCGTCCATTACCACTTCTGAGATCCCGGAAACCGTTCTCGGAAGAACCGCGATCGAATATCTGGAAAGGATCAACGCCGGAGAAGATGTCGATATCTATACGACAGTCCCCGGAAAACTGATCTACCGTGAGAGTACCGGTGATGAGATGTCCGCACGTGATATCGATGAGATGCAGCGGCGTCTGGACGCAATCCAGAGTAATTACTATGACAAGACACGTGCTTTTGTACTTCTCAGCTCTGATTATGAGGATGTTCTGTCCTATGACGTTTGCGTCAACTATACTCTGGAACAGCTGCACGGATATGGTCTTTTCAGCCGGATCCTTCTCTGCAAATACTGTGAGAACGACAGACAGATGATTGGTTTCTGCTCAGATGGAAGAATCTCCAGAACGAATATCGATTTCCCGAGCAGCAGGCTCTTCCCGGAAGAATTCGATACTGATGAACCGGGTCTGAATATCTTCCTTCCGGTCTTCTACAAGAGTGAAGTTTATGGGTATATCGCTTTCAGCCTGAAATCGGACGTTAAGTACATCCTCGATGAGAAGATGGAGTTCACCATGGTACTCCTTGGACAGACGCTGAATCGTCTGCGCCTCTATGACAAACTTTTCGAGGTCAATAATATCAAGGATCTGTATATCCGCGATGCGCTGACCGGTCTTCTGAACCGCCGCGGCTTCGAGCAGGGTATCGCAAATTACTTCGTTGACGGACATACTAAAGACTGCAATATCGCGGTCGCCAGTATCGATATGGACGGCCTGAAGGATATTAACGACAATCTTGGTCATGCTTCCGGTGACGAAGCGCTCAAGGGCATTGCCCACTGTCTGGAATCTTCTCTTAAGAAAGGCGAGATCGCAGCCCGTATCGGCGGCGACGAGTTCGAGGCGGTTCTCGTGCTGAACAGCCCTGCCCGTATCGGCCAGTTTATCCGTACCTTCCGTAATGCCATCAAGAAGGCAAATACCGAGACCCGCGCAGAATATACGCTGAGCGCCAGCATCGGAACATGCGAGGTCTCTGAGTGGGAACTTCTGATGGAGTGCATGAACAAAGCAGATAAGGTCATGTATATCGAGAAGAAGACCAAGAAACACCGTACGTGATCTTCCTTTGACAGGCTTCCTTATTCATATAAATGCAATTAAACCCTAATCGCCGGAGGCTTCGTGATGGAGGAGAAAAAACGCTTAATTCTGTGGGATAATGCGAAAGGTATTCTGATCTTTCTGGTCGTCTTCGGTCACTTCTTATACGGAAATACAGGCGGAGCATCCGCAAGACTCGTACTCACGGCCATCTACGCTTTCCACATGCCGGCTTTTGCTTTCATATCCGGCTTCTTCACGAAGGAAAAGCACGACTTCCGCAAGCTCCTGACCGCGTATGTGATCTTCGACGGAATATTCCTTTTCTATCATCTTCATCAGACCGGGACCTTTACACTGATTGAGCCCTACTACATCTGCTGGTATCTGATTGCGCTTATTGTCTGGCGTCTGGTCACACCGCACATTGAAAAATTCAGGATCGCTCTCCCTGTTCTGATTGCCGCCGCGCTTCTTTGCGGCTACGCAGCTGATATCACGAATGCATTTGCGCTGGCACGTATTCTCGCCTTCTGGCCGTTCTTCATGTGCGGGTATCTTCTGAAAGACTATGATTTTGAAAAAGCACGGAAGAAATATACTCTTCCTTACGGAATTCTTTTCGGAGTGCTTTTCCTGATATCGATCATTCAGGCAAACCGCGTTTTCCGGATCGGAAGCCATGACTACACCATGATGCCTTATGCCGAGCCCGAGCGGATCTTTCTTCGTATCGTGCTCTTTTGCTGCGCTGTCCTGGCACTCCTTGCGATCCTCTTTACGCTTCCGGATAAGAAGCTCCCTCTTCTTACGTCCTGGGGAAAAAACTCCATGGCTATATTCCTTCTTCACCGCATCTTCACCCTGGTGATCATGAAGTTTTTCCCGTCCGGAATGAGAAGTCTCTATCTTCTTCCCATAACCTTCGGGATGGCTATTATCCTCTGTCTCCTTCTGGGAAATCAGTGGGTCGCATTTATGCTTGACCGCCTTCTTTCCCCGACTGCCAAGAACGAGCATTTCGCCAGAAACCTGACGGTTTCCCTCATCTCCGCCTCCGTCGCGGTGATAATGGTCATCTCTTCCGTAACGCCTTACCTTTCTTCTAAGGAGACTGAAAAGGACACCGTCACGGATCCGATCTACCGTGTGATGTCTTCTTCTCAGAAGAAAGAATATGACGATGCATTTAAAATCATTTTCTCCGGCGATCTGATCCTTCTGGAGGACCAGGTAAAGCGTGCATACGATGCGGATACCGGCGTCTATGATTTCCACGATGTTTTCGAATACACGAAGGATGAGATCTCCTCTGCGGATCTGGCGATCGGCGTTCTGGAGGGGCCTCTCGTCGGTGACCCGTCTCTCTATTCCTACGGCAACTATGACGACGGAAAGAAGCTCCGCATCGGTTTTCCGGATACCTGGGCGGAAGCCATTAAGGATGCAGGCTTTGATCTCGTCACTACCTCGAATAATCATCTTCTGGACCGTGGCGAGGAATCCGCCTACCGTACTCTCGATGTACTTGAAAATCTCGGTCTTTCTTCCACGGGTTCATACCGGAATCAGGCGGATAAAGATACACGCCATATCCACATTATCGAGCAGGATGGCCTCCGTATCGCCGTCCTCTCCTATACATTCGGAACGAATTACTATAAGACATCGGAACTGATGTCCGGAGATCTTTCCTACATTACGTCTTTCATCGTCGATCCTTCCGACCCGGACTACGGAAAAGTCAGAGCTTCCGTGAAAGAAGATTTTGCCGCGGCAAAAGCACTTTCGCCGGACCTCATCCTCGTCCTCCCGCACATGGGCGAACAGTTCCTCGATGCACCGGATGAATTCCAGAAGACCTGGCACGACAACTTTGTCGAATTCGGTGCGGACATCATCCTCGGCGACCACACGCACTCCGTGCAGCCGTCCTTCCTCGAGGAAGCCGGCGGGAAGACCGTTTTCACCGCTTACTGTCCCGGCAACTATGCGAATGTCTATCGGGAACATAACGGTGACGCATCCGCGCTGATCGAGGTCTATATCGACCGTGAGACCAAGCGTCCCATCGGCGGCGGTATCATTCCGATGTGGACTTCCTGTCCGGCGGACGGAAATTACCGTGCCGTCCCGATCTTCGATATCCTCACAGATCCTTCTCTGGCTTCAGCTTATACGACGACAGATCTGGACCGTGTCACCGAAGTTCATGACCACATCACAGATGTCATGCTCGATACTCCTCTTTCTATCGACATGATCGAGCCTATCTACTATTTCGATAAAGAGGGTTTCCTCCGGACGCAGAACGCGCCCCTTACGATCACTTCCGAAATGGAGACAAGTGCTTTTCTAAAGGAAATCGGGTCATCGGATTCCGTCTGCTTCCTCGGTGACAGTCTCACTTACGGAACGAAGAACGGCGGAATCCCTTGGTACGAGCCTCTCCTTCCCTACATCAGCGGAACGGTTTCAAATCTTTCCTATGGCGGCTGGACGACAAAGGATCTGATCGGGCATAAGCAGGAGATCCCGAAGGCATCGACTTATGTCATCGCTATCGGAACCAACGATATCCGGTATAACGACGAATCCAAGGGCGCGACGGATGCGAACAGATTCATTCAGAATATCCTGGAACTCCGTAATGCGATCGTCTCTTTGTCTCCGGACGCGCGCATCATCTTCATCGCTCCATGGACATCCACTGGCGGCGACAAAGCAAGCATGCTTCCGCTCGAGGAAGTCATTTCCCGACGCAAGGAATACAGCGAAGTGCTCTCCGGATTCTGCAGGGATCAGGGCGATATGTTCATCGATCCGAATCCGTATATCGAAGAAAAGCTCCTGACCTCTATGCAGTCATATTATCTGCTCGACTGGATCCATCCCAACCGTCAGCACGGCGTGGCGATGTACTGCGAAGCGGTCATCCTCAGCGCAGAATGATCCTTACATGCAAAAGCACCTGCTGACGGTTTAGGGGGGATCGCCAGCAGGTGGTTCTAAAGGAGCTTGTAATGTATATCGGTTAGATCGAGCAGCGCAGGAATGTGCCGTCCATGCAGACGATCACTTCGCCGTCCCTGCTGATCTTCTCAGCGAAATAAGCCATGATCTTGTCCTGATATTTGCAGAAGAATTTCTCCTGACCGGGGAAGCACTCCTTCATGCGGTCAACAAGTTCCTGAGCATTGTCATAGCGGAAAGAACTCGGAAGAGTAACCTCTTCGACTTTGCCGAAATACTTACCGGCCATGGCGCGGAAATCATCGCGTTCACCTTCTTTTTCGGTGATCATTTCCTCGATAAAAGGAGCATCGATGCCGAGGTCTTTCATGGCTGCTTCGAAGAACAGATACCATCTCGGGATACTCCGCCCGTTTATGGAGAAGATACCGTCTTTGGCCAGAACTTTGGATGCTTTTTCCACGAGTGCTTCCGTATCCTTCAGTTCGTCATCGATATATTGAGCAATGATGGAAGTGTAGTCCTTCTCCTTTTCGATTTTCTCCCATGCGGCATCCTTCTCCAGATCCTCGAAGATCAGATCGATCGAGACGCCTGCCGGCAGATCTTTGCCGTTCTCTTTAACAAACTCTGCGAAGTCTTCCGCCCAGCTTCCGGGGATATCGTATCCGTAGATCTTTGTTCCCTCCGGAATATCCTTCCAGTTGTTTCTCCAGATCTTGGAATAGCCGCATCCGAGGTCCAGGACCTTCTCGTCTTTTTTGAAGTTCATGGACTTAAATACGGTCACATACCAGTCCTGACCGGGTACAGTGTGCTGAAGCGCGAGCCAGTGTCCTCTGTCGGCTTCCTGATCGAGTGTCACGCTCTGTACGATACCGGCAACATCGTCCCAGTCCAGATCACCTTCCTGCGCCAGTGTTCTGCTGATCGCATCGATCGTCATGTCGATCCGGTAGCGCTTCTCTTCCATGGATTTTTTCTGGAGCTCGAGAGCTTCCTTAATATCCTTTGCATCACCGGCAAGGATATTATCGCGGATCTCTTCGAGGGAGAAACCGATCTGCTTGAGGGCAACGATCTTCTCCAGTACCTGAAGCGCCGCCTTGTCATAAAGACGGTAATTTCCTTCAGAATAATCAGTGGGCTTTAAGAGTCCTTTTTCGTCATAAAGGCGGACCGCTTTCTGAGACACACCTGCCTTCTTTGCAATCTCGCCCGATGTCATTTTCTTGTCCATTTTTCGGACCTCCTTCATCTTTGATGATCCCACTTTAAGGGGTGCCCTAAGGGAAGAGTCAAGGGGGTTTTTGAAAAAGTTTCCGGACTTTTCGAGCCTTATATTCCTTACTTAAGATCGTTGATATAATCGCATGCGCGGATTGCCGCATAAGCTCCGTCGGAGCAAGCCGTCGTGACCTGACGGAGTGTCTTCTGGCAGCAGTCGCCTGCGACAAAGAGACCCGGGGTCTTCGTGTTTACGATATTCTCGGGAACGAAATATCCTCTGCTGTCGAGTTCCGCGTATCCGGCAAAAGCACTGTTGTCCGGGATGAGTCCTACAGCGAGGAACACACCATCGCACTTCGCGACTTTCTGCTCTCCTGCTTCCTCATATACGACACCGGTAAGCGAACCGTCTTCTGCTGTCTCATAAGCGAGGACCTTCGTGCTGACATGCGCTTCGACCTTCTCACTCGGAAGTACCTGATCCTGCAGCTTCTTATCCGCAGTAAAAATCGGCATATCCTGAAGGATAATGAGCTTGCTGACGATACCGACGAGCATCGCGGACTCAACGAATGCGGAGTTACCGCCGCCGACCATAACGACTGTCTTGTCTCTGTAGAATTCACCATCGCAGACTGCGCAGAAGCTGATGGAAGATCCGATCAGATTCTCCTCACCGGGAAGTCCCAGTGTTCTGTGTGTGGTACCTGTTGCCAGGATAACTGTTTTTCCTTCGTACTTGCTTCCGTCTTCGGTCGATACGATGAATCCTTCGGAGGTCTTCTCAACTCCGGTCACGTTCTCCATCGCAACCTCGGCGCCCTGGCCCATGGCCTGCTCGAGGAGCTTGTCGCCGAACTCATCGCCGCTGATGGACTCAAAGCCCGGGATGTTCTCGACCTTCGGGGAATTGACGATCTGTCCGCCGAATACCGACTTCTCGATCACCAGTACTGTCTTAAGATTTCTTCTTCCGTAAATAGCGGCGGTGAGACCCGCAGGTCCCCCGCCGACTATGATGATATCGTACATTCTCTTATACTCCTGCAGAAACGTTGTCTGTAGCGTGTGCCTTGAGCCACTCGGATGCCGCGTTATCTCCGACGTATCTTGTTCCGTCCGGATCAATGATGGTCGGTGTCTGCTGGATGTTCAGCTCTCTGGCGATGTCCATGTTCTGTGAGCAGTTTACTACTTCGAACTCTACCTTGGAGAGCTTGAACTTCTGCTCAGCACCCTTGCACTTCGGGCAGTGATCCTTGACGTACATTGTCGGGATACCGGATGCAGCCTTCGGCTTCTCTTCTGCGACTACGAGCACATCCTCGGACACACCCTGATCGCCGCATGCGCAGCTGTCAACTGTGACCATCGGGCCGGCGTGGCAGAGTCTGCTGTGAGTAATATCGTATTCTCTTCTGTCCTGATACTCCTGGGCCTTACCATCGTTCCAGTTCTGGATCGGACGGTAGTAACCGGTGATACGGCTGTAAACCTCTGTCTTCTCACCGCAGTCCGGGCAGACAAATACTTCACCTGTGATGTAACCGTGATTCTTACATACGGAATATGTCGGGGACATCGTGTAGTACGGGAGTCTGTAGTTCTCTGCGATCTTACGTACCAGAGTTGCAGCGGACTTCCAGTCCGGAAGCTTCTCACCCAGGAATGCATGGAATACAGTACCGGATGTGTAGAGTGTCTGCAGGTTGTCCTGAACATCGAGTGCGGAGAAGATATCTTCTGTATATCCTACCGGCAGATGAGAGGAGTTGGTGTAGTAAGGTGTGCCGTTCTCGTTCGCTGTGATGATATCCGGGAACTGCTCCTTATCGTGCTTCGCGAATCTGTAAGTAGTAGACTCAGCCGGTGTTGCCTCGAGGTTATAAAGGTCGCCGTACTTCTCCTGATAGTCGGAGAGCTTCTCTCTCATGTGGTTGAGCACCTTCGCTGCGAACTCCTGTGTCTCCTTATGGGTAAGATCTCTGTGGAGCCAATTCGCATTCAGGCCGACTTCGTTCATACCGATCAGGCCGATCGTGGAGAAGTGGTTGTCGAATGTGCCGAGGTATCTCTTCGTGTACGGATAAAGACCTGTATCGAGGAGCTTCGTGATAACGGTTCTCTTTGTCTTAAGAGATCTCGCAGAGATGTCCATGAGACGGTCGAGTCTGGAGAAGAAGTCTGCTTCGTCTGTTGCCAGGTATGCGATACGCGGCAGGTTGATGGTTACAACACCGACAGAACCTGTGGACTCACCGGATCCGAAGAATCCGCCGGACTTCTTACGAAGTTCACGAAGGTCGAGTCTCAGACGGCAGCACATGGAACGTACATCGCTCGGCTCCATATCGGAGTTGATGTAGTTGGAGAAGTAAGGTGTACCGTACTTCGCGGTCATCTCGAACAGGAGCTTGTTGTTCTCTGTCTCGTCCCAGTTAAAGTCTCTGGTGATGGAGTATGTCGGGATCGGATACTGGAATCCGCGGCCGTTCGCGTCGCCCTCGATCATGATGTCGATGAAGGCCTTGTTGACCATATCCATTTCCTTCTGGCACTCACCGTAGGTGAAGTCTACCTGCTTGCCGCCTACCCAGCACTTCTCTTCCATCATGTCTCTCGGAACTGTCCAGTCGAGTGTGATGTTGGTGAACGGAGACTGAGTACCCCATCTGGAAGGTGTGTTTACACCGAAGATGAAGGACTGGATGCACTGCTTAACTTCTTTCTGGGTCAGGTTGTCGATCTTAACAAACGGAGCCAGGTATGTATCGAAAGAGGAGAAAGCCTGAGCGCCTGCCCACTCGTTCTGCATGATACCTAAGAAGTTGACCATCTGGTTGCAGAGTGTGGAGAGGTGACCTGCCGGAGCGGATGTGATCTTACCGACGACACCGCCGAGGCCTTCCTGAATAAGCTGCTTGAGGGACCATCCTGCGCAGTAACCTGTCAGCATGGAGAGGTCGTGGATGTGGATCGCTGCACTTCTGTGAGCCTCTGCAATCTCTTCGTCATAGATCTCGGAGAGCCAGTAGTTCGCTGTGATCGCACCGGAGTTACTGAGGATAAGACCGCCGACGCTGTATGTAACGGTGGAGTTCTCCTTAACACGCCAGTCGTTGATCTTCAGATAGTTATCTACGATATCTCTGTAGTTGAGCATCGTATTTCTTACATTACGGATCTTCTCACGCTGTTTTCTGTAAAGGATGTAAGCCTTGGCAACGTCAGCATATCCTGCTTCGGAAAGGATCTTCTCGACGCTGTCCTGAATATCTTCTACGGAGATCACATCATTCTTGATCTTCGCTTCAAAATCACTTGTTACACGCAGTGCCAGCATGTCGATCACACTGGGGTGATACTGCTTGTTACATGCTACGAATGCTTTCTCAATAGCTGCACTGATTTTAGATACATTAAAGTCTACTACTACTCCGTCTCTCTTCGATACCCGATACATTAGACCGCCCTCCAAAAAATATATTTCGGGATGGTCGGCAGACCATCCTCACTACCCCTAAACGGCTGATATATAAATGCTATCACTACGGGGCAAAAAGTCAATATCTTGTGAGTGAGAAATTACCCAAACACAAGATATTGTATGTTACGTTTTCATTACGTATTTGATTTTTTCTTCAGATCCCTCTCAGATCCGCTTCTTTTACACTCAATTTTACGATTTCCAGGAAAGATCTCATCTGTTTGTCCGAACATGCTTTCAGCCCCTTAAACGGAACCGTATCTCTGTCCACAAAACCCTGCAGATAATACCGGTCGGCACCGCGGATCCACTCCCCGATATCCTTCATGGACTGTTCGTCGTGGAACTGGGCGACCACCGTCGTGCGGAACTCATAGGGGACCTTCCCCGAGAGGAGGAACTCCACGCTTCTCTTTACTTTAGACACATCGAATGACGGGATCCCGATCGTCTCGCCGTATCTGTCCGGGCTGTTCTTGATGTCCATCGCCACATAGTCCACAAGACCTGCCTCGACGATCTCCATCAGACGGTCCGGGTGGTTCCCGTTCGTATCCAGCTTGATCTTAAAGCCCATCTCCCGGATCCTCTTCATGACGTCCGGCAGTTCTTTTCGAAGGAGAGGCTCGCCGCCCGTAAAGACCACGCCGTCGAGAAGTCCGTGGCGCTTCCCGAGGAATTCGTAGAGCGCTTCTTCATCTAAATCAGCCGGGGCATCCGGATCCAGAAGCTCCGCATTATGGCAGAAAGGGCATCTCATATCGCAACCGCCGAGGAAGACCGTACAGGCTACCTGTCCGGGAAAATCCAGGAGCGTCATCTTCATCAAACCATGTATTTTCATATCATTACCTGCGAAAAATGTGTATTTACAACAATTCTATCACACAAATCCGGTCGGATTTCCGTGAATTTAGCGAAGAAATCCTTGAAATATCGTGCTAGCCGCGTATAATAAAGAATACAAGTGGTTACAAAAAAATTTAGGAAACAAGGGTGATTTTATGGCTGGTTTATTGGATGCATTGACAGGTAAACAGGACAAGATGGGGCGTCCGGCAGTGGAACTTTCCGGTGCAGGCGGAAATCTCGGCAACATGGTCAACATGGAGCGTCCTGCGAATCCCATGGGACGTAATGTGAATCGTGCGGACATGAAGAGCGGTTCTGCTGCGGATTACGCCAGAGAGCGCGCCGCTGCTGCCAAGGCACAGATCGAATACAGAAAAGCCATGGAAGAAGCCAGAAAGAGCAAGGAAGTTTCCCGCAAGGCACCTGCTGAGGAAGAGATCAAGGCAGCTGCCCCTGTTGCTCCCGCAAAGACATATCCGGAACAGACAAACCGCGTACGCACAGCGATGGCACAGCAGCCCGGCCGTCCGGGTTCCGTGAACCGCACTGATGCGACTCCGGGAGTAAGACCTCCGAGACCGTCCGAACCGGTGATCACCCGTAATTACGATCCGCCGGTACGTCTTGCTGACGCGAATCAGATTTCTGACGCTGCCGCTGCAAGAAGAGCGGTTAACCGCAATAAGACTGCCGCTACTATCGCCGCTGAGAAAGCCGAACTCGAACTGAACCAGGCGAAGAGCCGCGAGGCAAAAGCCGTTCAGGAAGCTGCCGATGCACAGGCTAGTGCTGAGGAAGCCAAGGCTGCAGTTACTAAGTCGAACGAGGTCCTCGAGGCCGCTTTGAAGGCTGAGACCGAGGCTGCTACCGCTGCCGAGACTGCCGAGAACGAATACATCGCCGCTATGGAAGCTGCCAAGGATGCACAGGCTGCTGCGAACGAAGCAGAGCAGGTCGCCAGAGCTGCCATGAAGAAGGCAAACGAGGCCGTAAGATTTGCATCCCAGAAGAAGACTGAGCAGGATGCGAAGTTTACAGCAAGAAGAGCCCGTGAAGAAGCGAAGAAAGCTGCCGAGGAGTCCGCTGAGGAAGCTAAAACCGCTGCTCTCCACGCTGACGAACTCGTAAAGAACACCGAGAAGAAGGTCGAAGAGGCGAAGGAAGCTACCAAGAAGGCCGAGGAACTCTTCGAGCAGGCCAGTAAGAAGAAGAAGGAAGAAGACGACCGCATCGCTGCCGAGAAGGCTGAAGAGACAGCTAAGATCGCTGCTGCGAAGGCGAAAGAGAAGGCTGAAGCTGCTGCCAAGAGAGCTGCAGAAGCTATGGCTGCTGCGAAGAAGGCAGAAGAAGAAGCGAAGGCCGCTGCTGCACTTGCTGAGGAAGAAGCAAGAAAGTTCGAAGAACTTGCACAGGGCAATGCGAAGTTCGCTGCCGCTGCTGCTGAAGCTGAGAAAGAAGCTGAAGTTAAGGATGAGGCTAAAGATGAGCCGGAGACCGCTGAGGTCGTCGAGGCTGCTGCCGAGGCAGAAGAAGCCGAGGTTGCAGATCTCCTCGAGAAGGCAGAGTAATCCTTACCTTTCAAGATCAAGTAAGTACAGACCGATGTCCTTAGTAAGGGCATCGGTTTTTTAACACTGTTATTTCAGGAATGTAAGCATCATGGAGAGCACCGGGATCGTGAAAATACAGAGAAGCGTGCTCAGAAGGATGCAGTTGGCGCTCAGTTTCTGTTCTTTCCCGTGGATCTCCGCCATATTCAGGATAACGGAGGCACAGGGCGCCGCACCGAGGATAAAGAGGCTGGCCTTAAAGGCATACGGCACCGGCAGGAAGAACGCTGCAGCAAAGGAAACCAGCGGGAATACCAGGAGTTTGCCGATACAGACGAAATACACGAACGGCTCCGAAAGCAGTTCCCGGAAGCGGATCGTCGAAAGGCGGATACCCAGGATCAGCATGCATACCGGGGTCGTCATCTTACCTACAAGATCGATCGCGTTCAGGCAGGTCGCCGGGATATAGTCGGCTGCGCTCACGAGGTAAAGCGGGACCGCCACGAGAAGCGAGATCACCGCAGGGTTTACGATCGCGGACTTCAGGGAGATATACTTCTTGTCCTGGGTAAGGCAGTATACCGCCGCCGTGAAGACCAGGATATTCATCGTAATCACGTGGATCGAGGAATAGCAGGCCACTTCCGGATGATCCGGGAGAAGTGCTTTTATAAGAGGCATACCGAAGAAGCCGGCGTTACCGAGCACCGTACCGATCGTCAGCATCCTGTACTTATTGATCGAAAACTTCTTCCGGAAGATCAAATACAAAGTCAGAAGAACGGCTACTTCGACCGCCAGAGATGCGATGAAATAGTATCCCATATTGATGAAGTCTTCTCTGACGTACTCCATGGAGAGGAACGATGAGACGACCATACAGGGTGAACACACGTAGATCAGGACCGCGGACATCGTGGAAAGATGCTCCGCGACCGCCTTCTTTGACTTGCCCAGAAGATAGCCCGGAAACATATACATCAGGGCAACAAATACACTTAGTAATGCAACTTTAAAAGCAACCATACGCTGTTATCCGATCTTCTCAATTACGTCCGGGAGCTCGCAGATACTGTCGATGACATAATCCGCGCCCGATTCCAGAAGCTCTTCTCTCTTCGCGTTGCCATAGGTTACTCCGCATACAAAAGCACCGGCATTCTTACCCATCAGCACATCCATCGGCATGTCGCCGACGACCAGCGCCTCCTCCGGCTGAAAAGACAGGTCTTTCAGCGTCTTAATGACCGCATCCGGATTCGGCTTCAGCGGGAGAGCATCGTCGCCCGTAAGAATATAGGAGAACTCGGAGGTCATACCCCACCCGTCGAGAAATTCATACAGGGACTTCTTGTTTCTCGCCGTAGCGATCGTGCGGACGTAGCCCTTCTCTTTTAAGGAATCAAGGACCTCTCTTGTCCCCGGGAACAGCTCCGGCGGCATCTTCTGAAC
>JAILHZ010000170.1 GCA_024695545.1 Clostridiales bacterium | reverse complement strand
TCGTCCACGGCTGGTTAAAGCGCGCTTCGATCTTATCGAGTTTCTCTGCCCCGGGGCTCATATCGAAGTCCTGATACTTTTCAAGAAGCCCGGAAAAAGCCTCGACCTGCATCTTCCAGACAGTCTCCAGATCTTCTTTTTGTACCGGCACGAGTTTCACGCCGCGGCGAAGCACGGAGTACTGTCCCGGAAATACTTCCTCCAGGATCCGAAGCTCCAGCTCCTGACGGTGCGCAAAGTGCGCGATCAGATCTTCTTCGCCCGATGTCCCCTTCGCCTTCGAATACGGACAGTTGTCGAAGAACTGCATCATCAGCGGAAACCAGATTTCATTTCCGGTCTCGTCCGAGCGCTCCTTACGGATCACCTGAAGATTGCCGCGGATGTCCTCCGCCTTCAGGTACATGATGTGAAACTTCTTCCCTTCAAGTGCTTTTCGGACATCTTTATAAAAAGCGATGATCTCGTCATCCGTGCAGACGCGGAAAAGCATCATGTCCTCGACAATGTTCTGAAGAAGCGAGCACTCGAAGATGTTTCCGTCCCCGTTCCAGTTTGAAAAACGCGTCAGAATGATCTTCTTAAACTCGTCAAAAGAGACGCGGTTGTTGTAGATCTCGTACTGCTCCAGATCCTGATAGAAGCTCCTGTTCTCCGTCCGAACTTTCGTGTAGCACACAATAACATGGTCATCTTCGAAATGTGTTTTCTCTTCGATCTGGTCACGGAGCTCCGGATATTTCAGAAGCTTCTCTTCGTACACTTCTTTAGTGAGATAAGCGCACCACGCCAGTTCCACTGGAGAATACTCTCCCTCGCGGATGGCCGTATATTTCGGAAAATTCTCCGAAAGCTGTCCGACCAGTGTCGTCTTTCCACTGCCCTGCAGGCCTTCTACGAAATAGTTCATAATTGTCCTCCCGTTAATTGAGGCCGTCTAAGACCTTCCTGACGTCCGACTCCAGATACGGGTTCATGCGGTTGATGAAGCCTTCCATCTTCAGAAGCTCCGTCAGGTCATATCCGATATCTTCCGACAGAGAAACGATGCGGTCTTTAAAGTTCTGGCGGTTCGGGTGATACCTCGTATCTTCCCACGCTTCGAGATTGCACTTCTCGTCCGCGAGTTCCCGGATGCGGGCGGTAAATTCACCCTTCTCATCGATATCCTTAAGCGCGCGGAACGTCCACTTATAGTACGGCGGATAGGTGCGCTTCAGAAGGAAGAAAAGCTCCATCGCCGCTTCCATCCCGCGGACCTTGCAGATCTGCGCCGAGACGGTATCTTTTCTCGTCATGCAGCGCGCGTAGTTGACCTGAAGAGCCGCTGAATACTCATGCATCTTCTCCGCGATCCGGATCCTCCAGATCCGCTCAGGATAATAGTCGAGAAGAAGCTTTCTGAATGCAGAAAAAGCACCGAGGTCATCTCGGAAGATCTCGCCGTTTACTGCCGTTGCCAGGCACGCATGATCGAGCTGCATCCACTGCTTTTCGCTCATCGTGCAGCCCTTCGTATCGCAGTCGATCCGAAGGATGTTGGAGTAAAAGTCATGGATCGTCATGACGCCTCTTCTCTCGCGAAGACGCTCCGTCAGATAGGACCTCTCCTTCTCCGCAACGATCGCATCGTAGGCCTCCTGAAGTGCTCGCCCGAAAACGGGCATATCCTCGTCAGTGATCCACAGGCACACGCCCGTTCCGAAGTCATGGTCACGCGAGATATCGTCATCAAAACCGAAGCAGTCCGAGCCCTCTCCAGAGAGTCCCACCGCGATGCGCGACTCATACTCACCGAATTTCTCACGGATCATCGGCGCGACTTTTTCTTCATAAAACTGTCGACTGTTCTCAATCATGACTACCTCTTTTAGAGCGGACTCTCGATCGTGATCATCGTCTCGGTAAAGCCGTTTCTCTTATAGAAACGAAGCCCGTCCGTATTGCCCGGGAAGACCTGCGTGCGGAAGAAATCCGCGCCGTTTTCTCTTCCGTATTTCTTTACCTCTTCCATAAACATCGAGCCGATCCCGCGATTCCTGTAATCGGAGGTCACGACCAGATCCTGAAGGTACATCGCCAGCTCCGGCTTGAGGCACGAAAACGGCTTGCTCTTGATGAGCACCACGTGCGCAAATCCGATCACTTTTCCATCGTCCCCGGCGACGAATAACGCCTGATTATCGCTTTCCAGGATCCCCGCCATATACTCCGATCTGGCGCCTTTCGGGCTCAGTACGAAGTGCTGCGGCTGGTAAAAAACGCCATCCTCTTCAAGCTCCCTGTAAAGGTCCTCGAGGATCTCAAAATCTTCTTTTTCCGCTCTGCGAATATTGATCATGATCTGCTCCTTGAACGCTGTTTCTCTTTTTATATTCTATCGTATCGGGAGGCGCTTCCGCATTCACCTTACGGTTTAATTCTTTTCTCTTTTCCGGATGACGGTACTTACCTTGAGCGCATCCTGAAAATCCTCATCAGAGATACCCAGTGCTTTTATATCCGCCTCGACCGCCTGCTTATATATCGCCAGGCCTTCCTGCGAGAATTCGTCGAAGATCACGTAGGTCCTTGCATAGTCGAATACCGCCGGTGCGATACGGGCATTCATCCAGTCGATAATCACGAATTCCGGATACGTCTTTTTCTCCAGCGCCGCATCCATCGCACCATTCGGGATCATGATATTCAGAAAATGCATGTCCAGATGACAGATGCAGGGCGGATATTTCTCAGAAAGGCGGTTGATGATCGGGAAGATCGTATTTCTATCCTCTTCACTTAATCCCATACCGGCTGTCGCGATCATCGGCGGCATCTTGATACCGTCGATCGGCGCGGCGTGTATTTTCCGGAAAGCATCCGCAAGGATGCCGAATCCCTCGACGTATCCATTCAGGACCTTATCCTCA
>JAILHZ010000022.1 GCA_024695545.1 Clostridiales bacterium | reverse complement strand
ATTTTCTTCTTTGGTAGAATTATTTGCAACACTCCTATGTCTTTTGTTGATACTCATAGTGAAGGCTATTTGTGGAGAGGTATTGGGATGAATGATGGCGAGATCGTAAATCTGTTTTTGAAGCGTGATGAAGAGGCGCTTCGTGCCGTAGCTGATCAGTATGGCGCGAAGCTGAACCGCGTTTCGTATCGGATCACGAAGGATGAGCAGACTGCGGAGGAATGCGTGAATGACACGTATCTCGAAGCATGGAACCGAATCCCGCCGAGTGAGCCGAGGACCTACCTTCAGGCTTTCCTTTACAAGATCGTTCGTGCCAAATCACTGAACCGGATCATGCATGATCACCGGCTGAAAAGACAGGCGTTTGTTGATGAACTGACGGCGGAACTGGAGCAGTGTATCCCTTCGAAAAGTAATATCGAAGATGAGATCGACGGCAAGGTTTTTGCCGAGGCGGTGAACCGCTTTATTCTGACGCAGCCCGATGACAAACGAAGGGTCTTTATCCGACGGTACTTTTACATGGATACTTCCTCTCAGATAGCAGAAAGATTCGGATTCAGCGACAACAAAGTCAGATCAATGCTGTTCCGGATGAGACAGGAATTGAAGAGTTTCCTTGAAAAGGAGGAGATACTATGAACGGAAAAGATATGCTGGAGTGGATGAATAACCTGGATGATAAGGCAGTGACCGATGCCGATATGACACCTGTCAAAGTGAAGAAAAACAACGGTTGGAAGATCGGTCTTTCGATAGCGGCAGGAGTGCTTGTCCTGGCAGTGCTCGCTTATGTCCTTTATCCATACATAACAGGAAAAAAGAAAGCTTCCCCGGATAAGACTCAGGTAACAGAAATATCGGCAAGTGACGATCCATCTGTTATTGAGACGAAGATCCTGAAATCGTATGAGATGGCATCGCCCAACTATCCTTCCGGGCGGAGCATAAAGCCGGCCGGGGAAAAGATGGAAGCGTACGAGGCGTATTACAAAGACATCGTGAGGACAGTGCTTTTCGATACGAAGGGGGAAAACAAAGTGTTCTCTCCGCTGTGCATGTATATGTCTTTAAGTATGGCCGCGGAGATTACCGGCGGGAACAGCCGTCAGCAGATCCTGGATGTTCTGCATCAGCCGGATATCGAGTCTTCCCGGGCAAGTGCGAAGACTATCTGGATGTCCAATTATCTGAACAGCAATAAAGCAAAACTCCTGCTGGCGAACTCTTTCTGGACGAATTCGGCATGGACGTATGAGCAGAGTCTGCTGAACACTTTGGCTTTAGAGTATTTCGCATCCTCTTACAGCGGAGATCCGAAGGATCCGGAGTACAGCGAAGCTTTCAGGGCGTGGATACATGATCAGACGGATGGTCTTCTGGATGATTTTTCAGGAGATGCGGAACTGGATCCTTCGATGGTGCTGGCAATGGTGTCGTCCGTGAATTTCAGCGGAACCTGGACAGAACCTTTCGGTTATGAGGAAGCCGGAATCTTCCACGGCACTTCGGGTGATGTCACAACTGCCTTTGTAAAATCCCTCGCAGACGTCCGGGCATACTCGGGAGATCACTTTGTCTGCGCAAGCGTGAAGCTCACAAATAATGGAAGTGTCAGATTCATTCTCCCGGAAGAGGGTATGACACCTGAGCAGCTTCTTCAGGACGATGGGCTGTTTGAGTTTATGAATGGTGCAGATCCGGAGTGGGATGATGTCGGACGATCTGAAACTGATCCTGACTATAAGGCATACCCGGAACTCGTCATGCCGAAGGTTGATATTACGACCAATATCGACTTCAAGGACTATCTCCGGGGAATGGGGATCACGGATGTGTTTGATATGTCGGCCGCTGATCTCACTCCACTGACTCAAGAGGGGCGGGGGGAATTGACCATCACATCGATCGAGCATGATGCGCGTGTCATAATCGATGAAAACGGATGTAAAGCCATAGCCGTAAGCATAATACAGGCTGGCGCGGGCGACCGGCTGTCAGATAATCAGATCGTGCTGGACAGACCGTATATCTTTGAAATCGTAAGCGAAACAGGTCTCCCGATCTTCGTCGGCATCGTGAATAACGTCTAAGCAAGATGGTATACCATCTTGAGATATCCTTCCGAAGACCTCTCGGCGAGTAGTTCGCTGAGAGGTTTTTTGTTGGGTGCTTTTTCAGGGGCGTCATCAAGGGAAATCTCCAGCTGACTCGATGAACATCACTTTCATGTCACGTTTCTGCATCTCATGTATCCCTTTTGGCAACTCGTGTTTTCGCCTATTGAAAAGCACTCGCGTCCCTTGTATTCTGCGCTTGTGAGGCGGGAGCAGGGCCCTCTTCCCGCGAAGATAAAAAGGATAAAAAAAGGAAGGACACGACGATGATTTCTGCAACTGGAATTTCGAAAAGTTTTGGAGATAAAAAAGTGCTTGATGATGTTTCTTTTACAGTGAATGACGGAGAGATCTTCGGACTGCTCGGCCCCTCGGGCGCAGGTAAGACGACGCTCATCCGCGTGCTGACCGGGCAGCTTAAGTTTGAAGAGGGCGCGGCGCTGATCAACGGTAAGGATATAAGAAAACTTGCCGGAGCCGATAAGAAGCAGTTCGGTGTCATGATGGATGATTTCGGGCTCTATGAGAGACTGACCTGCTACCAGAACCTTTGCGTGTTTGCAGACATCTACGGGGTCGGAGATCCGGAGATCAGAAGCGTTCTGCAAGAAGTGAAGCTTACCGACGCCGAGAAAAAAGAAGTGAAGAAACTCAGTAAGGGCATGAAGGAGCGGCTGCGCCTCGCCAGAGCACTTCTGTCGAAGCCGAAAGTGCTTTTTCTGGATGAGCCGACGAGCGGGCTGGACCCGCAGACGGCAAGCGAGATCCACGAGATCATAAAGAAGAGAAAAGACGCCGGAACGATCATTTTTCTGACGACGCATAACATGACGGAAGCGGAGAAACTCTGTGATCATCTGGTGCTTCTGAATGAAGGAAAGATCGTGGAATCCGGACAGCCGAAGGAGCTGTGTCTCAGGTACGACCATCAGAAGCGGATCGAGCTTGTGACCAAAGGCGGCGAGAAGATCTCGCTGGAAATGGATAAAGAGAATGCATCGGAGACGGGTAGAAAAATCGCGGAGTTCCTGATGGAAGGAAAACTCAGCACGATCCACTCGAAGGAACCGAATCTGGAGACCGTGTTCATGGAACTCACGGGCAGAAAACTGGAGGTGTAAGAAGATGAGAGAAGCCACAGCAATCTTTAGAAAACAGGTACTCGATACGAGAAAGAACAGAGCGGTCCTGATCCAGTTCATCATGTTCCCGATCATGACGATCGTGATGAGTAATGCGGTGAAAGTCGACGACATGCCGGAGTTTTTCTACCTCAAGCTCTTCAGCATCATGTACATGGCGATGGCGCCGATCGTGTCGATGAGTGCGATCATTTCCGAGGAAAAAGAGAAGGGGACGCTCCGTGCGCTGATGATGAGTAA
>JAILHZ010000185.1 GCA_024695545.1 Clostridiales bacterium | reverse complement strand
CCCATGCAATGAAGGTGCGTAAGTAGTTTTCGCTTAGAACCTGTGAGAAGAGATTCGTGTCACCGGCTGAGAGCACGATCACAGAGAGCGCAAGATGAATTTCAACACCGGAGCATTCTTTCGAAAACGGCCATGCCGGCTGAGTAAGGGAGATGCACGCGCAGCATTACGGCGCAAATGAGTGCGGAAAGACAAGTGCTTTTCGAACATGGGTGGTACCGCGAAGGTGCGAAATGAAAGCGAATTCGTCCCATGGCAATGAACAGTTGCCATGGGATTTTTGTTTCCCGGGCATAGATGAAGTGAAGAACTGCGAAAGCGTGAGTAATAGGAGGAAAACATGGCAGAGTTAAGTGAACTGAATGAGAAACTGTCAGGAATCCGAAGTGAGATCGAGAACGATCTGTCCTCGATCACGAGCTCGAAGGGCGTCTATGAATACAGAAAGAGTGTTATGGATGCCAAGGAGGGCAAGATCGGATCGCTCATGAAGGAGATGGGCAAGATCCCGAAGGAGCAGAAGGCCGACTACGGCAAGATGGTCAACGAGATCAAGAACTGGGCACAGGAGAAGTTTGATGCTCTTGATGCACAGTTTAAGGAGCAGGAGAGAAAGGCAAGATATGCTGCCGAGGCCATCGATATTACGCTCCCTGAGAAGAAGCAGAAGAAGGGCAAGCTCCATCCGAATACCCAGGTTAGAAACCAGATCGTCGAGATCTTCGGTTCTATGGGCTTCTCGATCTACGAAGGAAATGAGATCGAGACAGACTACTATAACTTTACCGCGCTGAATATCCCGCAGGATCATCCGGCGAGAGACATGCAGGATACATTCTATCTGAGCCCGGAGTTCCTGCTCCGTACACAGACATCCGCAGGTCAGATCCACGTCATGGAGGCTCAGAAGCCGCCGATCAAGATCATCTCCCCCGGTAAGGTATTCCGTTCGGACGATGACGCGACGCACTCTCCGATGTTCTCCCAGATGGAAGGACTCGTAGTCGATAAGGGTATCACACTCTGTGACCTTCAGGGCATGCTCGATGTATTCGTTAAGAAGATCTTCGGTGAAGAGACAAGAACACGTCTGCGTCCTTCATACTTCCCGTTCACAGAACCTTCCGTTGAGGTAGACGTCAGCTGCTTCCAGTGCGGCGGCAAGGGCTGCAAGCTCTGCAAGGGCACCGGCTGGATCGAAGTCCTTGGCGCAGGTGTCGTGAATAAGAAAGTACTCGAAGGCTGCGGAATCGACAGCAACGTATACAGCGGCCTCGCATTCGGTATCGGTATTGACCGTATCGCGATGCTCAAGTACGGCATCAACAACATCAAGATGCTGTTTGAGTCAGATCTGCGCGTGCTCGATCAGATCGATGACTAAGGGAAAAGGAGGCAAGTAATATGTTAGTACCACTTAGCTGGCTGAAAGATTACGTCGATATCGACGTTACCCCGGATGAACTCGAGGAGAAACTTTTCTCCTGTGGTTTCGAGGTAGAAGAAAAATATGAAGTCGGCCACGACATCAGCAATGTCGTAGTCGGTGAAGTGAAGACCTGTGAAGCAATCGAGGGTACACACCTTCATCTGTGTCAGGTAGACGCAGGTGAGCACGGGACCCTTCAGATCTGCTGCGGCGCAGATAATGTTGCCGCAGGCGGCAAGTATCCTCTCGCTTTGATCGGCGCACAGGTATATGCGACAGCAAAAGACCATGTCACCGTAGAGGGTGTCATGACCATCGGTCAGGGTAAACTCAGAGGCTACGATTCCTATGGTATGCTCTGCTCCGGTGTGGAGATCGGTGTTACTGAGGACATGTTCCCGGGTGCCGGTTACAACGGACTTCTGGTGCTTCCTTCCGACAGTGTTCCGGGTGCGGATGTAAAGCCGATCTTCGGTCTCGATGACTATATCTTCGATGTATCCATTACCGCTAACCGTCCGGACTGCCAGAGCATTTTCGGTATTGCCCGTGAGGTTGCTGCCGTTCTCGGAAAGCCGATCAAGGAGCCGGCTCTCGACTACACAGAGTCTGAAGTAACAGTTCCTTTCAATATCCGTGTTTCCGCGCCGGATCTGTGCCCGAGATATATCGGCCACTATGTTTCCGATGTCAAGATCGAAGAGTCCCCGCTTTGGATGAAACGCCGTCTGGCTCTCGTCGGATGCTCCGCGATCTCTAATGTCGTAGATATTACGAATTATGTATTAAAAGAACTCGGCCAGCCGATGCATGCTTTCGATTTCTCCTATCTCGAGGGCGGTGAGATCCATGTCCGCCGTGCAGAAGAAGGCGAGAAGATCGTCACTCTCGATGAGAAGGAGTTCGCGCTGACAACTGAGAATCTCGTGATCTGCGATGGCAAGAAGCCGGTTGCACTGGCAGGTATCATGGGCGGTCTGAATTCCGAGATCCTCGATACCACGAATGCAGTCATGTTCGAGGCGGCTAAGTTCGCTCACGACAACATCCGTAAGAGTAGTAAAGCTCTCGGCCAGGTCTCTGATTCGAGCATGCGCTTCTCTAAGGGTGTCGATGAGTACACGACCGTTATGGCTATGAAGCGTGCCCTGCACCTGATCGAAGAACTGAACTGCGGTAAGGTAAGTGCTACGAAGTTTGACATCAACACTGGAAATTCTGTTGAGCCGCGTAAGATGACCGTCAGTGTGAAGCAGGTCAATGGTGTGCTCGGTATTACAGTACCGGATGAAGACATCGTACGTATTCTTTCCAATCTTCAGTTTGCACCGGAACTGAACGGCGATGAGCTGACGATCGCGATCCCGGGCTACCGTGTCGACATGGAGTCCTATCAGGATGTTGCGGAAGAAGTGATCCGTATGTACGGCTATGAGCACATCACACCGACATTCATCCCGACAGCTCAGGTCACATCCGGAGGTAACAACCTCAAGCAGAGATCCGAGCTTAAGATCAAGCAGGCACTCTGTGCTGCCGGCGCATGTGAGGGCGTTCACTATTCGTTCTTCTCGCCGTCGGATTTCGATCTGCTGAAACTGCCGGAAGATGCTCCGGAGCGCTTCGCGATCAAGATCATGAACCCGATCAATATCGATCTTTCTCTGATGAGAACGACACTGGCTCCGCAGATGATCACCGCGATGGCAAGAAACCAGAAGAGAGGTATCCTCTCCGGCCGTATCTATGAGATGGGCAACAAGTTCCTGCCGAAGTCCCTGCCGCTTACTGAGTATCCGGATGAGCGCGAGACGGTCTGCATCGGTGTTTTTGGCGAGGACGAAGATTTCTATTCGCTGAAGGGCCTCGTTTCCGTGATTGCTGACACTCTTGATGTGAAGTTCGATTATGAGAAAGATGAGAAGACTTTCCTGCATCCGGGAAGAACGGCTAAGGTCGTTTGCAACGGCGAGACTGTAGGTTACTTAGGTCAGGTCCTCTATGAGATCTGCGATGAACTGGATATGCGTGTTCCGGCCTATGTTGCTGAGATCGATCTTCGTGTTCTTTCTCAGTACTATGGTAAGGAGAGAAAGTTCATCCCGCTTCCGAAGTTCCTCGAAGAGAAGCGTGACTTCTGCTTCGTTATGGATAAGAACATCACCTGCGCGCAGGTCGAAAAAGAGATCGAAGCTTCCTGTGAATACATCACGAAGATCGACCTGTTCGATATCTATGAGGGAGCTCAGCTCGGTGAGAACAAGAAGAGCCTTGCGTTCTCTGTTGTCTTCACTCCGAAGGATGAGGAGTTCAAGCCGGAAGTAATCGACGGATTCGTAAATACGATCCTGGAGAACCTGAAGAATAAGTACGGAATCACACTCCGTGCGTAAGATAAAGGATCAGCCGATCGAGGCATCCTTTAAACGGGCAGTGCGCTCAAGCTTCTTAAGATAATTGTCGCGCTCCCACTCATATTTGAAACCCGAAAAGTCGAGGATGGTCTGCCTGCATTCTGCAAGCGCCTCCCCGGCTTTTTCATCTTTCTTTACGAAAAGCACTGCTGTCTCGGTGATCGACAGAAGGATCCTGTTTTTCGGGAAGATATCACACCATTCGCGCAGACGGCGGATGTATATGTCGAGCTTATCCTCGAGCCCCATAAGCGTGCTGATCACGGAAGCATAGTAATAGTAGTCGCCGGCCGCCCGGGAACGGACGGGATTTTTAAAGAAAATATCCAGGAAACGCACACGCTCACCATAAAGATCAGAAGCGTCCTTGTATGCGCCGGTCTCGGTGAACAGGCTCATCTTGCAAAGACAGAGCTGACCGGTCGTCATATCGTCCATGATCGAACGCGCATGGACGGAGAGCAGTTCTTTTTGCGCATCTTCATAACGCTCCATGCCGATATAGAGCTCGCAGAGCGTGAAGTGATCATCCGAAGTGATCTTCTTTCTCGTTGCCAGATAGGCCTGAACATACTCCTCACAGTAGAAGCCCTTTTCTTCGTAGACTTTCTTAAGGTTCTCCTTCGCCTCGGAGTTTCTGTTAAATAGTGAGATCATGTATCCGGCCTCCCGAAAGAATTACTGTTCCTATTGTACAACAAGGCATGAGGGATGAAGAGGGGGAGTGCTTGAATTTTTCAGGGTATAAAGATAAAATTTTATAGAGGATACATTTATGAGGGTAGATATGAAAAGAGTTTTAGTATTTTTATCAGTAATCATTATTGCACTGGGACTGTGTTCCTGTAAGAGCGGCTACAGCTCGAAGATCAGCGACGTTAAGAAGGCGCTGGAGGAGACCTGTAACGCGAAGAAGGCAGAGTCGGAACAGTACGACAAAATGGTGGATACGCAGTACAAGATCGAGGATATGGCCGAAGAGTTCAAAGACGGCGTATTCGCTGAAGTAAAGTCGAAAGACCGAACATATTTCGGATTCCACGCAGTGATCGATCATAGCACGGTCAAGTCGGTTTTTAAGTATATCAAGGCGGATCCGGCAAGTAAGTCCAGCGATTCCGTTGCGAATATGGAGGTTCTGGTACTTCAGTTCACAAGCGGTGGGAATGCGCAGAAGTATTATGATGCACTTATGGTCTCCAGAAAGCAGACCTATCAGAATAACGAGCAGCTTCCCGCCAAGATCAAGAATGAATTCGTCGAGAAGAAAGAATACTTCGCCTTTGCCAGCGAGTCAGATTACATGACGTACAATGTGTACGCGAGTATCGATGGCAGCACGGTTATCTACGCCTTTGTAGAAGGCCCGAACGCAGATGTTCTGAAGGCAGAGTACTATGAGTTCATGAAGAAAATGGAATGTTCAGTGATAAAACTATAATTTGAAGGAGGATCTAATTTATGAATTGTTTTAAGTGTGGAAATCCGGTCCGTGATGGAGATCTTTTCTGCATGAACTGCGGTTTTAAGCTTGCAGATGCAGCAGCTGCTGCGGCACCGGTTGATGTACCGGCTGTTTCGCCTCTTCAGGAAGCTCCGGCCGCTCCTTTTGCAGAAGCGCCTGTTGCACCTGAACTCCCTGTAGCTCTGGTAGAAGCACCTGTTGCTCCGGAGATGCCTGTGGCTCCGCTGGAAGAAAGACTTCCGGAACCGCCGCCGTTTAACCCGGGTTCTTCTGAGCTTGTAGGTCAGCCCGAAGCTCCGTCGGCAGATATTCCTGAGCAGTTCACTCAGCCTGTCCCGCCGCCGGTTCCGGTAGACGGTACACCTTCTGCTCAGGTAGCAGGCGGTAACTATCAGGCACCGTTCGCTTCTGCACCGGCCGCGGAAGCTCCGGTAGATCAGAAGAAGGTCGATCTGGAGAATATGTTCCAGAGAAAATCCTTTAAGGATGAGAAGCTAAATAACGGCGGTATCGTAAATAAAGGACCGAATAAGTAATATCCGTTTCTGAAGGAGATTGAAAATGGGATTATTTGATAGCATCCAGAACGGCATGTCCGGAGCATCCACCGGCGCACCGCAGGCAGGTTCTGATCTTCGCAGCAAGACTGTCGTATTTCAAGAAATGCCCGAGACACTTGAGCAGATGAAGGCGCTGCCTGAGGCATCCATGAAGGATCCGCTTGATGTGGCAGCTCTTACGATTGCGGCGCTATGTGTTTATCCGTTCAACAAGGACGAGAGCATCCGTATGCTGAACTTTCTTAAAGGACCTCAGCCGCTGTCTCCATATGAGATCTCGTTTATCGCAGACCGTTTCAGAGATTCCGACTATGTTCCGCGTTCCTATCTGAATGGTGCGACTCCGCAAAACAACTATATGCCGCAGCGCCCATACTCGGTTACTGTCTACGAACTGGCACATAGCAGAGATAACCTGAACGAGGGATATCTCACGATCAATGTAAATTCCGGCGGAGCGGACAGCCCGCGTCAGATCCGTCTGCGCACGAAGCCGTCGACCGGCGAATGGTTCCTGTGGGAACAGTTCGTACTTGTCGGGATCCGTGTACCGGATGCCGCGAATCCATGGGCATAAGTGCTTTTTACGAAGAATAATGAAGGGACCGTCTGATCGATCAGGCGGTCTTCTTTTTTCGCAAAATCCGGGTATTTTTTCACAAGAAATGAGTTCTTTTGAAAGGTCGGGAAATGCTATACTGTGAATAGACTAAGGATGAAGATCCCGCCGGATGTGCGGGATCAAGGGATGACGGATCTGTGGAAATACACGTAAAAGCATTTGCGGATATGACACCGCTGGAACTGTATAAGTGCATGAAACTGCGTGTCGATGTTTTCGTGTGCGAGCAGGAATGTCTCGCGCCTGAACTAGATGACAGAGATCAGGACGCGGTGCATGTCTGGATCGAGGAGAACGGGCGTGCCGAAGCATATCTCCGTGTGCTTGACCGCGGCGTGGAAAGCGAATATGTCGCGCTCGGAAGAGTGGTCACGCGAAAAGCAACACGCGGGAAAGGTTATGGAGCGATCGTTATGCAGGAAGGGATCCGTGTGGCCAGAGAGCAGTTTCAGGCGGACAGGATCTATCTTGAGGCACAGACATATGCCGAGGGCTTCTACATGAAGCAGGGATTCCATCGGATCTCCGAGGAATTTATCCTGGACGGGATGCCGCATTATAAGATGCTTTGGGAAGAGAAGGAGAATGTCACATGAGATTAGGAACATCAAGCCCACTGGCACACTCTTCTGTAGAAGAATGGGCGAAGAATCAGACTGCACTGGGATGTAGATCTCTGGTCTTTCCGCTTTCAGCCAATGATCCGGAAGAGAAAATCGATGAGTATGTAAAAGCCGCGAGAGAGAATGATCTTCTCATCGCTGAAGTCGGCATCTGGAGAAATGCGCTTTCTCTTGATCCTGAGGATAGAAAAGCACAGAGAGATTACTGTGTCGCACAGTTAAAGCTCGCTGACCGGATCGGCGCAAGATGTGCAGTAAATGTGGCCGGTGCGATGGGACCGAGATGGGATGGTCATTATAAAGTGAACTTCACACCGGAGACACGAAAAGAGATCGTGAAGATGGTGCAGGAAATCATCGACCGTGCAGAAGTAACGAATACATACTTTACCCTGGAACCGATGCCGTGGATGATCCCGACCGGACCGGAAGATTATGTACGACTTCTCGAAGAGGTGAACCGTGACAGATTCGCCGTGCATATGGATATCATCAACATGACGAATTCTCTTGAGAGATATTATCAGGCGGAGAGCTTTATCGACCGGTGTGTGGAGCTTCTCGGAGACCGGATCAGAAGCTGCCACATCAAGGATATCCACCTGAAGGAAGAATACACCTTCCAGCTTCAGGAGTGTGCTCCCGGAAAGGGTGAATATCCGCTTCGATATTACGTGGAAAAGATGAACAGTATAGACCCGAAAATGCCGATCATTCTAGAACATCTGACTGATGACCGAGAATACGTTCATTATATGAATTACCTGAAGGAGGTTCTCCATGACATACAGTAGAATATCTGACGCGAATGAGATCACCGCACGCTATATGGACAGTATCCTGATCAAGGAGCGACTTATCGATTCTGTGGTTGCAGATACTACAACAGAACTTTTCGGAGAGACGTTCAGCAGTCCGGTAATGACGCCGGCGTTTTCCCACCTAATGCAGTTTAAGGGCAGGGAACTGACAGGACTTGAAGAGTACTCCATTGCGGCGAAAAACATGAATATCCTGAACTTTGTCGGTATGATGGAAAATGACCTCTTTTCTAAGATCGCAGCGACCGGAGCAAAGACCGTACGTATCGTTAAACCGTATGCGGATAATGCGAAGGTAAGAGACCAGATGCAGTTTGCCGAAGAATCAGGTGCTTTTGGCATAGGAATGGATATCGACCATATCTTCGGAAATGACGGACTCGACGTCGTGATCGGTGAGAAGATGGCGGTACAGACATCTGATATGATCCGTTCCTATATCGAGTCGACAAAACTCCCGTTCTTTATAAAGGGTGTCCTCTCGGAAGAGGAAGCGGTGAAGTGCGCAGATCTCGGCGCAAAGGCGATCATCGTCAGTCATCACCATGGAAGACTCCCGTATGCGGTTCCTCCGATGATGGTCCTTCCCGGTATTAAGAAAGCACTTGAAGGAAGAGATGTTAAGATTATTGTGGACTGCGGGATCAGTTCCGGTTCGGATGTGTATAAGTGCCTCGCTCTCGGTGCGGATGCGGCAGCCGTCGGAAGGTCCATGCTTCCGTCTCTGGAAGAAGGCGGAGTCGAAGGGATGACAAAGTTTCTCACGGGCATTAACAATGAACTGAGATTTGTGATGAGCTGCACCGGATTCAGTAAGGTCAGCAAAATCGATGACAGATGTCTTGTGAAGACTGAATTCTAAGGATTTCTGAAACTCTCTCTGCATAAGAAAGTGGTAAAATATACTAATCAGTCTTATGTATGAGGTGTTGGAATGATATATAAGATCCTGGTGGTGGAAGATGACTTTACCATCGCGTCTGAATTAAAGACCATGATGACAGGATGGGGATATGATGTGAAACTTACGGAGGATTTTGAAGATATCCTCGGTGAGTTTTCCGAGTATGCCCCGCATCTGATCCTGATGGATATCACTCTTCCATTTGCGAACGGTTTTATCCGCTGCAGCAAGATCAGGGAGGTCTCGAAAGTCCCGGTGATTTTCCTGTCGTCTGCTTCCGATAATATCAACCTCGTGACGGCCATTAATATGGGTGCGGATGATTTTATAGCCAAGCCCTTTGATGCCAATGTCCTGACTGCGAAGATCATGGCGGTACTTCGCCGCGCGTATTCTTTTACGGAAGAGAAGAAAGATGTGATCGAATACCGGGGAGCTTCTTATCAGGCATCGGATTCTTCGATTACGGTCAACGGTCAGAAACTGGAACTGACGAAAAACGAGAACCGGATCCTTTCCGCGCTCCTTTTGAAAAAGGGGACGATCGTTTCCAGAAACATACTGATGCAGCAGCTCTGGGATGATGACTGTTTTGTGGACGAAAATACGCTTTCAGTAAATATAAACCGTCTTCGTAAGAAACTGGAGAGTGCCGGACTTCCGGACTTTATCACAACGAAGAAGGGCCAGGGATATATCATTGAATAAGAAAGTTTTACCTGCATATCTGAAAAGCCGTATCCCGGCAATCGTTTCCGGGGTCTGCTGTGTTTGTGTTACGGCACTGGTCCTGTGGCTCTATGGGGAACCGATGACGCCTGTGCTCCTTTGTGCATCGCTTCTTCTGGTTCTTGGAGTGATCTTCGGAATAATCGGATATAGGCGCTTTTCTAAAAAACACTATATGCTGTCACGCGCGCTTCCTTTCCCGCAGAATTTCGCGGAATCACTTTCCCCGACAGAAGATGAGGATGCTTCCGGGATCGAAGAGAAGATCGGACTGATCGAGAAGGACTATCAGCTGCTGCTTTCCAGGCTCGCAGAGGAGCTCCAGAAGGAGAAGGAAGAGTCTTCATCTTCCCGTAATGCCATGCTGGACTATTATACGATGTGGGTCCATCAGATAAAGACACCGATCTCCGCGATGTCCCTGATCATTCAGAATATGGAGGATCAGGAGACGGCCAACCGGCTGGATTCACAGCTTATGCATGTGAGAAACTATGCGGATATGGCGCTGAATTATTTAAGACTCGGATCGGAAAGCAACGATCTTGTTTTTGAAAAAGTCGAGGTTGATGAGGTCCTCCGTTCCGGGATCAAGCGTGCGATGACGATGTTTTTGTGTTCGGAACTGAGTGTGGACTTTTTGCCTGCAAATCTCGTCGTAACTACTGATAGAAAGTGGCTCGGTTTTATTGTGGACCAGCTGATCTCCAATGTCGTGAAATACCAGAAAAAGGGTACGGTGCATTTCTACGGGGATGATCATTCTTTTACCATTGAAGATGAGGGGATCGGGATCGCAAAAGAGGATCTGCCCCGTATCTTCGAAAAAGGATATACCGGTTACAACGGACATAATGAGAAACAGTCTTCCGGCCTCGGATTATATCTCGTAAAAAAGGCGGCGGACATGATCTCTGCAGATGTGGTTTTTACTTCGGAAGTTGGAAAAGGTACGAAGGTACAAGTGCTTTTTGATAAGAAAGAGTGATCCGACCTTACGAAAATGTAAGATACATGAGCGTTTTTGTAAGGTGAATCAATGGATGGACAAACCCCGCGAACGGTAAGATGGTGGCGTAATCAAGTGAAGGAGGACGATCTATGTCTATGTTAGAGGTGAAAAACCTGAAGAAAGTCTATACTACACGTTTCGGCGGGAATAAAGTAACCGCGCTTCAGAACGTCAATCTTACTGTCGAGAGAGGGGAATTCGTGGCCATCATGGGTGAGTCGGGTTCCGGTAAGACTACGCTCCTGAACATTCTTGCGACACTCGATAAGCCGACAGAAGGCGAAGTGATCCTGGACGGAAAGAATATGCAGAGCATGAAAGAAAAGAACCTGGCACGTTTCAGAAGAGAGAGCCTGGGCTTTGTTTTCCAGGAGTTCAATCTTCTGGATAATTTCTCCGTGCGCGATAACATCTACCTGCCGCTGGTCCTTGCGGGGATCTCTCCGGCGGAGATGGAAACACGTATCCGGCCGATCGCAAGTAAACTCGGAATCACTCCGCTTCTCGACAAGTTCCCGTATGAGATCTCCGGCGGTCAGAAGCAGCGTGTAGCTGTTGCCCGTGCGGTCATTACCGAGCCGGAGATGGTACTGGCGGATGAGCCGACAGGCGCGCTGGATTCACGCTCGACCGATGAGCTTCTGGAGCAGTTTGCGAACATCAATAAGGACGGGCAGACGATCCTGATGGTCACGCATTCCATCAAGGCGGCGAGTACGGCGGGAAGAGTTCTGTTTATTAAAGACGGTATCGTATATCACCAGATCTACAGAGGCAATGCCAGCAACAGTGAGTTCTACAGGAAGATCTCCGACTCGCTTACGGCTCTGATGGGTAAGCCCCTTCGCGCGGCGAACGAGTAACGGCGGAGGATGTGACCTATGACGAAGATTTATAGAAATCTTGCCCGCAATGCCATGGGCAAGAATAAGATCATCTATGTTCCGTATATTATTTCCGGCATGATGATGATCCTGATCACCTACATCATCACAGCTATCGCCAAGGACAGTTATCTGAGACGGGTCGAAGGCGGTGCGACACTTCAGCAGATCATGATCATCGGTGTTCCGATCATGTACGTTATCTCTTTCTTCTTCCTTTTCGGCGTCAGCCGTTTCGTGATCAAGCAGCGGAAGAAGGAGCTGGGCGTGTACTGTGTGCTCGGTTTGCAGAAGAAACACATCATTCATGTGCAGTTCCTGGAGACCCTGTATACCTTTCTGATCAGTGTGGCCGCAGGTACCGTGATCGGTGTCATGCTCGAGAAAGTATTCCAGCTTCTGTTCCTTCGTATCTATCATCAGCAAGCGGATTTCTCCTTTGATCTTCCGCTCAATATCATTCTTACCAATGCGATGATATTCGGATTTTTCTTCCTGTGTTTCTTCATGTTTAACTCGGTCGGCATTCTCAGATCGAACATTCTCGAATACATGAAGGATGAAGCAAAAGGTGAGAAGCAGCCGAAGTCGAAATGGATCCTAGCGATCGCCGGTGTTCTGCTTCTCGGCGGAGGATATGCGCTTTCCCTGACGACAAAAGAAGGGCTTCAGGCGATCCAGCTTTTCGGACTGGCGGTATTGCTGGTCATCCTGGGAACATTTGCCCTTTTTACCGCAGGAAGCATCACGCTTCTGAATGCACTGAAGAGGAACAAGAAATTCTACTATAAGACCGGCCACTTTATCTCGGTATCCGGCATGCTCTACCGCATGAAAAGAAACGCGGCAAATCTTGCGACGATCAGTATCTTTGCCACGATGGTCCTGGTGACGATGTCCTCGGTCATGACGCTTTACAGTACGGTACATGACATGGCAGAGAGCTGGTATGTGGTGGATTTCGATGTTCTCTACTCCGTTCCGGAAGATGAAAAAGTACGTGACGAGCGTATCGCGAAGATTCGTGAAGCCGCTGAAAAAACAGGAGTTTCTATCGATGAGTTATATGTATATCAGTATATTAATTCGTTTGCTCTGGTCAAAGATGATGAGATCACGGTTACGCCTACATATATTTCTCTGGATGTAAGTGAAGTATTTGTCTTTACCGAGGATATCTATGATTATGTGAACGGCACAGATCTGGGGCTGGAGAAAGATGAAGTAGCTGTATTCAGCCGTTCCGGTAATGCGATCAAAGATCAGATCTGCTTCCGGAAAATGGATGACCAGTACCGCAAAACAGACGATGCTTCTGAAACATTCCGTGTCAGACATATCGAAGATGCGCCGAAGATCAGTTCCGGCAGTTCGATCGCGATCTCCGACGGTATCTATTACATTGTTGTGAAAGACGGTTCAGTGATGGACAGCCTTCGTCCGTACATTCATGAATCCGGGATCGATGACTATGATGCAACGGAGCGTCTCCTGGTCAATTCTTCATCCGGACGGTCTGAGCAGCTGAAGATGTATGAGGAACTCGAAAAGAATACGAAATACTATGATTACATTACTGTCCACTCGAAGATCGACAGTGTCGAAGAAATCACGGGACTCTACGCAGGTCTGTTTTTTCTCGGAGTATTCTTAAGCATCTCGTTCCTGACGATCACGATCCTGAATATGTATTTCTCGCAGCTGCAGCAGGGCCACGAAGATGCGAAGCGTTTCGCAATCATGCGCAAGGTCGGCCTGACGAAAAAGGAGATCAGAAAGTCGGTTAATTCCCAGATCGTCATCGTGTTCCTCCTGCCTCTGATGGTGGCGGTGATGCATACGGCAGCTTCGTATCCGATGGTCAATAAGATCCTTCAGATCATGGGAGGCTGTGAGCCGAGAGCATTCATTATCATAGTCGGCATCTGCGTGGCTCTGTTTGCCACGGTATACACGATTGCATATCTGTTTACCCGCCGTACCTATCTCAAGATGGTCAGCGGCGCATATGACGGGAAGTGAGTGGCTCCGGAAAAGGAAGCTTACACGATCTGCAGAAGATAGAACTTGAGGTAGTCGGTCTCGGGTATCGCCATGGCAACAGGGTGATCCGGGGCCGCTCTTCTTTCTTCGATAAGACGAAGGGATACTCCGGCATCACGGGCTGCCTCAAGAAGCATCTTTCTGAACAGCTCATTCGGCATGAAATGCGAGCATGAACATGTTGCCAGATAGCCGCCGCGGGGAAGCATCTTCATGGCACGGTAGTTGATCTCCTTGTATCCGCGCTTGGCGTTATCCGTGGTCTTTCTGCTCTTCGTGAATGCCGGCGGATCGAGGATAATGAAGTTATAATCCGCGTGTTCCTTCTCAAGCTTCGGAAGAAGCTCAAAGACGTCGGCACAGACAAAATCCATGCGGTCGGAAAGACCGTTGATCTTCGCGTTCTCTGCGGCTGTATCTACTGCGAACTGGGATACGTCGACAGCGGTTACGTGTGTCGCTCCGCCCCGTGCCGCGTTCATGGCAAAAGAACCTGTATGTGTAAAACAGTCGAGGATCTTCATGCCTTTTGCCAACTTGCTTACCGCGAGACGGTTGTATTTCTGGTCGAGGAAGAATCCTGTCTTCTGACCGTTCTCGACATCGACGGTGTAGCGGATGCCGTTCTCGGTGATCTCTACGCGGGGAGAGGAGGGGATGCCGACAAAGTCGTCCCTGTACCAGTGCTTTTCGAGCGGAAGGCCTTCCTTCTCGCGAAGCGCGGCTTCGTTTCGTTCGAAGATACCGCGGACGGTAACGCCATCCTTTTTCAGCTCGTCAACAAGTGCCCGGTAGATGATGTCCTTGACCTGCTCGGTGCCGTAGGACAGGACCTCTGTGGAGAGAATGTCTTCATAGCGGTCGACAGTAAGTCCGGGGATACCGTCTGCTTCTCCGAAGATCAGGCGGCAGCAGGAATAATCGTCCTGCATGACGGTCCTTCTCATATCGAGTGCGTATTTGACACGGCGCTGCCAGAAGGAGTCGCCGAATGTCTCGTTGGCATTATCGGAAAGAATACGGATCCTGATCTTGCTGCACTTGCTCAGAAAACCCGTGCCGAGGTAGCGTCCCTTGGAAGAGAAGACGTCCATAAGTGATCCGTTCTCTGCTTCGCCACCTTCAGTGATCTCGGTATCATAGACCCACGGATGACCACGCTTGATAGCGCTTTCCGCTTTCTCGGTGACCACGGCACGTGGAAAAGATCTCTCCTGTTTCATAGATCGTTCAGTTCTCCTTCACGGTTTTCAGTTCGTCGAGGAAGACGCGGGATGAAGCATCCGACGGCAGTTTCAGATCGCCTCTCGGAGAGAGGTCTACGGAGCCTACCTTCGGGCCGTCCGGCAGGCAGGAACGCTTGAACTGCTGGGAAATGAAGCGGCGCAGGAAGTTCTCCTCCCACTTATAGATCGTATCTTCATCGTATTCGCCGGCAAAAGCACTCTTGGCGAGACGGTAGATCTTCGACGGGGCAAATCCAAGACGTACGAAGTAGTAGAGGAAGAAGTCGTGGAGTTCATAAGGTCCAACGAGATCCTCCGTCTTCTGGGAGATCGTGCCGTCTTCGGACGGAGGCAGGAGTTCCGGAGATACCGGAGTGGCCAGAATATCACGGAGGACAGACGCCAGCTGCGGCTGTGTGTCATTCACGCGGTCTGCCTCATATGCGACGATGTGACGGATCAAGGTCTTCGGAACAGAACCGTTCACCGCATACATGGACATGTGGTCGCCGTTATAAGTCGCCCAGCCGAGGGCAAGTTCGCTGAGGTCACCGGTACCGACAACGAGGGATCCTTCGTCGTTCCCGAGGTCCATGAGCAGCTGTGTGCGCTCTCTGGCCTGAGCATTTTCATAGGCGACGTTATGGTTGTCGATGTCATGTCCGATATCCTTGAAGTGCTGCTTGACGGAGTCGGCGATCGAGATCTCGTCGATCTTCGCGCCATAAGCCTTTGCCAGCTCGATCGAATTATTCTTTGTTCGGGATGTCGTGCCGAAGCAGGGCATCGTGATGGCGTGGATATCGTTCTTCGGAAGACCCATGATATCAAATGCGCGGGCACATACGAGAAAAGCCAGTGTCGAGTCGAGTCCGCCGGAAAGACCGAGGATGACTTTCTTGCTGTTGATATGATTCATTCTGGTGACCAGACCCATCGCCTGGATATTGAGGATCTGCTCGCAGCGGCGGGCGATCTCGTCCTTATCTTCCGGTGCAAATGGATTCTTGCCGGCCTTGCGGATCAGGTCAAGTTCCTCATTGAACTCCATCGGGAAGGTGATCAGGGTGAAGTCTGCATCTGCACTGCTGTTGGCAAAATCCGTTCTCCATGCGTCATCGCGGGAGCGCTCTGCGGCAAGGAGCTTGAGGTCGATGTCCGTATAGACCGCATCGGTGGAAAAAGCACTGCTTCGTGCAAGCTGTCTTCCGTTTTCGTAGATGAAGTTCGTACCGGCAAAGACCAGATCGGTCGTGGATTCACCGATGCCTGTATTGGCGTAGATATATGCAGCGTGGAGCTTTCTGCTCTGCGCGGCAAGAAGTTGTGCGGTCTTTTCATCCGAGCCTACGATGTAGGGACGGGAAGAAAGTGTCGCGATGATATGACAGCCGGCAAGAGCGGCATCGACATCATCAGAGATCGGCGCACGGAGATCTTCGTCGAAGATGACGGCGAAAGAGAACAGGTCATTCTCACTGAAGTAGAGCGGCTGGCCGAATGCGACCTCGCAGTCGAAGTATTCGTCGTAGAAAGAACCGTCGACTTCATATGCGGAGAAGAAACGGGACTGCTCTTCGGAAAGGGTAAGCTTGACATTGCATCCGAGGAGTGTACCTTCATGAAGGACTACAGCCAGATTAAGGAGTTTTCCTTCGATATAGGCGGGAAGACCGATGATGAATACCTGTGGGCAATCAGAAGTCTCTTCCGCAATGCGGTACAGTGCTTCCCAGGCTTTGTCCACGAAAGCTTCCTGACGGAAAAGGTCACCGCAGGTACATCCTGTGACACAGAGCTCCGGGAATACCAGAAGGGCACAATCCCTGTCTGCGGAATTCACGCAGGAGATGATTGCATCCGCGTTCGCATCGATGTCAGCCACACGGATCTTCGGTGTGGCGGCTGCTACTCGTAAAAAACCGTCTTTCATACGTCTTCCTCCTCTTTGGGTGCCACACTGGACGGAGTCAGAATATCCGCGGATACCGGCTGCGCAGGGGCTTCGGAAACGGGTGCCTCGGATGAAACATCCGGAGTATCTGAAGAGGCTTCGGCATTCTGTTCCTCAGCATTCTCTTCCTTCTGATTATATACCTGATCGACCAGCTCATTGAAGTGCTTATAGTACATCTCGGAATTCTCGATCACGTATCCGAACAGCGCGCGTGGCTGCATACTGTGAACGGTCTGGCAGAGAAGTTCCGCATCCTGTAGGGTCTTCATCTGGTACTTGACGCATTCGTGATATCTCGTATAGAAGACGGCGTTAAAGAGAGTCTGATTACTGTTGATGCTGTTCATCTTGTTGGAGTGGATCCAGATGACATCTTCGATCTTCAGCATTCTCGGATTGGCTTCAGCGTTCATGACGTGCTTGCTGCTGACATAGTAATTCCCGATGTGGCTTACAGGCTGCGCGAACTCGGCATCCAGATCGTCAAGAGTCATTCCTTCTCTGGCAAGACGGTTCTTGAGGTTCTTGAGATACCCCTTGGTAAAGGCGGTAATGATACTTGCAATGGCGCCGATGATCAGCGCGATGATGATCACGATATATACCGAAGAGCCGCTGAGGAGAACGTCTTTCAGCGGTACCATGACGAACATGTACTCGCAGATCTTGGCTTTCTCATTCGGAGCGCCCAGAAGATCGAAGTACTGACGGGCATATTCGATAGTCGTGGGATTCGGTACATCGATGAATCCTCTGCATTTGATAGACTCCTGAATATAACTCTCATCGCCGCTCTTAAGATAATTGATCGTCTGTTCGATGAGACGGTCGGCCTTTTCTTCGTAATCATCCGGAATATAAACGATCAGATACCGGTCTTCTCCGGCCTCGTTGTAAGCAGGCGCTAAATAGAACTTTCCTTTATCGTTCTCGGCAAACCAGTCATAAAGATAGAGTGCCTTGCCCTTGTAGAATCTGTCTTCTTTGTAATTGTCTGTTGCAGATCCGAAGACATTCTTCCCGGCAAGGAAGTATTTTGTCGTCTTGGGAAGCGCCAAAAGAGCAAACAGAACGGCGATAAAGAGAAGTACGACGGCAATAATGATGCGCGTAAGAATATGGCCTTTATGGATTTTCTTAACGATGGAAAAGCTATTCATTTCAGGTCCTCGCTGGCGGATGTAGTTTGTTCCTTGTGAAAAGAACCCATTCAGTATATCATATTGTGGAAGATATATTAGTATACAAGAAAGTGCAGTACCATGGACAACCGTGTAAATACTTCATACATGAACGTCAGCCCTGTTCCGGTCACTCCGGCGGGCACTTCCGGCAGCGGCCTTCCGCCGTTTACGAAGAAGGAGATCCGTTCATTCCGTCATAAAGCTGAGAAGCCGTTATACATCACGATGGTCATCCTTAACATTCTGATGTTCGTTATCGGAATCATTATATGTATCCTAGCTTTCAGGGGAGAGGGACCGCTGACTGAACCGATTGGTGATTTTGTCAAAGAAGAACTCCTCGGAATCAGCCGTTATGTCCAGATCCATCAGGAGCTTCTGGCAATCCTGATACTGCTTCCTTTCATGCTGATGGCCGCCGTTTACCTCTACTACGCCCAGTACCGGGCCAATTCCATCCGTATCACGGAGAAGAACTTCCCGGAGATCTATGCCGTCGTGGAGGACTATTCCCGCAGACTTGGCCTTAAGAAGACCCCGAAGGTCTACCTGACACAGGAAAACGGTCTTCTGAACGCGTTTTCGACCTTTATTCTGAGAAGACAGTACGTGGTACTTCTGGCCGACCTTTTCGAGGTGGCATATCTGGAACACCATGACCTGGAGAGCATTAAGTTCATCATTGCTCATGAGATGAGCCACATCCGCCTCCGTCACGCGACGTTCTCTTATCAGATAAGCATCCTTTTTGCGAACTATATACCGATCCTATCGTCGACACTGTCCCGTGCCAGAGAATACAGCTGTGACCGTGTCGCCCAGCACCTGGTCGGTGTCAGCGGCGTGGAACCGATGCTCGCGCTGATCGTCGGAAAGCACCTGTATAAGAAGGTCGATGTCGAGGATTACGTTAAGCACTGCCACGAGACAAGAGGATTCTTCGTCTTCGTACTCAATATGCTGAGCACCCATCCGATCATGCCGAAGCGCATTCAGGCGCTTCTGAAGGATCACGGCAGCGGACGCCTGTTCTTCTGAGGATAGTGATTTTCAATAAAAACGGTGATTCATGCAATTTGGACAAATTCATCTTGCAAGAATCGAAGGATGAATTGAAAAAGTAGAAAAAACTCTTTTAGCGTTGACAAGCGCTCCCGAAACCTATTTACTATATATGCGCACAAAGACGTGCGACTTATTATTTTGCAAGCAGGAGGAACACAACATGAAAAATATCGCGCTGAGTGACAAGAGCAATCTTCTGGAACAGGATCCGTACCAGTATACACTGCAGGATGTCGAGAAGCCGGAGCTTTTCCGTGAGCTGTTCCCGTATGCAGAAGTTCCGAAGATCGCTTATAACTATAGAAAAGTTCCGATGAACATGCCGGAAAACATCTATATTACCGATACGACATTCCGCGACGGACAGCAGTCCCGAGCTCCGTATACGACACAGCAGATGGTCGAGATCTATAAGATGCTTCACCGTCTTGGCGGCCCGAAGGGCATCATCCGTCAGACGGAGTTCTTCGTGTATTCGCAGAAGGACAGAGAAGCGCTGGAGCAGTGCATGGCGCTGGGATATAAGTTCCCGGAGATCACCACATGGATCCGTGCAACCAAGTCCGACTTCGCACTCGTAAGAAACATCGGTATCAAGGAAACAGGTATTCTCGTTTCCTGCTCTGACTACCACATCTTTAATAAGATGGGTCTGACCAGAAAGCAGGCTATGGATAAGTATCTCGGCATCGTTAAGGATGCGATCGATGCAGGTCTTCGCCCGAGATGCCATTTCGAAGATATCACACGTGCTGACTTCTACGGCTTCGTAGTACCGTTCGCAACTGCTCTTATGAGACTTTCCGAGGAGAGCGGTATTCCGGTAAAGATCCGTGCATGCGATACTATGGGCTACGGTGTACCGTTCCCGGGCGTTGCGCTTCCGAGATCTGTATCGGGTATCATCTACGGTCTGCAGCACTACGCAGGTGTTCCGTGCGAGATGCTCGAGTGGCACGGCCACAACGACTTCTACAAGGGTGTCGTTAATGCCTCTACCGCATGGCTCTATGGTGCGCAGGCAGTTAACTGCTCGCTCCTCGGTATCGGTGAGAGAACAGGTAATGTTCCGCTCGAGGCAATGGTATTCGAGTACGCACAGCTCCGCGGTACTCTCGACGGTATGGATTCCCGCGTAATCACGGAGATCGCGGATTACATTTCCCGTGAGACCAACTACGAGCTGCCGCCGATGACACCTTTCGTCGGAAAGAACTTCAACGTGACAAAGGCAGGTATCCACGCAGACGGACTTCTGAAGGATCCTGAGATCTATAACATCTTCGATACAGAGGCACTCCTCGACCGTCCGCCGCTCGTTGCCGTAAGTAACGTTTCCGGACTTGCGGGTATCGCCTGCTGGATCAACAACTATTACCGTCTGGCCGGCGAGAGTGCGGTCAGCAAGAAGGATCCGTTCATCGCGAAGATGAAGGAGTGGATCGACAAACAGTACGATGAAGGCCGTATTACTGTAATCTCGGATGAGGAGATGGTTCATCTCTTCGAGGAGACGGCTCCGGATGTTTATCAGAAGGTAGCCAGACCGAAGGCCTGAAAACATGGAAAAGAGTAAATCAAGCAAGAGGGTAAATATCCTGATCCTGGCCGGCGTGTGCATCGCCGCGCTGGGATTGCTTGTTTTTGCGGCATTTTCCGTCTTCAATCTCGGTCATAAGATCGAACTGATGAAATACAAAAAGATCAGTAGGGCGGAAGATCTCTACGCCATTAAGGATGATCCCGACGGCAAGTATCTTCTGACTTCGGATATCGACATGAAGGATCAGGAATGGAAGCCATTCTCTTTTTCCGGTATCCTCGATGGCAACGGCCATGTGATCAGTAATCTTACGATCACCGGTACCGGCGATGCGAAGAGAGATACTTACGACGGTAATCTGAAACCGTATTCCACGTCTCTTGCAGGAATGTTTGATGTGCTTGATCAGGCGACGGTCAAAGAACTGACGCTGCAGGATGTGCACGTGGATATTACTTCCGATGAACCGTGCTTCGCCGGCACTCTTGCCGGTTATATGAGCAATTCGGAGGTAAAGAACGTCTATGTGATCGGTGATGTGTATCTTCACGCTCATGACCGGATGTTCGGTGTCGGCGGAGTTGTCGGATTCGGCTACGGTGTTTTTTCCGACATACAGGTCGACGTGACACTTGTCTGCGTTGATACGGACAGAAATACGAAGGATGAGCAGTTCCTGGGCGGCATCTGCGGAACGGGTTACCCGGATATCACTGACTGTACGGTCGATATCGATGGATATGTGTCTGAACACGGATATACCCATAACGGCGGCGTGATCGGCCTTTATATGTTTTCTCCCGAGGGGATGACCCATAAGGGAAAGATGACCGGGAACCGCGTATACGGCAGGATCACGTTCTTCGAGGAGAATGACGACCGCCGTGCATACTGCAGGGGCATCATCGGCGAGTGTCTTAACGAGCTCGATGTTTTTGACGATAACGGTGAGTCCTTCCGCAGCATCGAGGTAACGAATTACGATGCCGATCTTCTTCCGGAAAAAGAACCGTATGTGTTCGAACGTGATGTCGATGAAGCCGGTTATTACGATCTTTCGGCATCGTACAGCAATCCCGGAAAAGATGCGACTTACGGACTCTTTGTGAATGACAGGCTCGTGAAAAAAGCCGCTTTCCCGTCGGGAACCGGAACACTGGATGAGACTGTCTGGCTGGGGAAAGGAAAGGCGAAGATTGAGTTCCGTTATCTCCCCGGGGACGGTGATATTAAGGTCGATTCTATAAACCTTGAAAAATCAGAAAAGTCCGTGACCCTGATCATCGCGCCGCATCAGGATGACGAGGTCCTGGCATTTGCGGGAACGATCCAGAAGACCCTTGCGGAAGGAAATATCGTAAAAGTGCTTTTCCTGACGAACGGGGACTACTATGGTTCGGCGCTGACTCCGGTAAGAATTGAGGAAAGTATTTCCGCGCTTAAGATCCTGGGCGTGGACAAGTCGGATATTACGGTGCTCGGATATGGTGACCTGACGCTTCTGTCGCTTCTTGAAAGCGAAGATCCGGATGCCACATTCTGCGGTAAAAGCGGATACTTTGAGACTTATGGCTCATCGCAGCTGAATATGTTCGATTACCATACTCTTCGTACCGGAAAGCAGGCAAGATATACCAGAAACAACCTTGCGGAGGATCTTTCGGAATATCTTCTTGCGTGTCGTCCTGACCGAATCTATACAACGTCGGAATTTGAGTGGCATGAAGACCACAAGAGTGCCTGGCTGTTCGTGAAAGAATCCGTGGAGAAACTCTCGAAAGAAAAT
>JAILHZ010000167.1 GCA_024695545.1 Clostridiales bacterium | reverse complement strand
CGGCCGAGCATGATGAAGTCAGCGCCCATAGCCAGTGCGAGTGTCATGTGGTAGTCGTGAACGATACCGCCGTCAGAGCAAAGCGGGATGTAAACGCCTGTCTTCTCGAAGTATTCGTCACGTGCCTTAGCTACTGCGAGTACCGCGGAAGCCTGGCCGCAGCCGATACCCTTCTGCTCACGTGTGATACAGATGGAACCGCCGCCGATACCGATCTTGATGAAGTCAGCGCCGGCATTTGCGAGGTACTGGAAGCCTTCAGCGTCTACTACGTTACCTGCACCGACGATGACGTTCGGGTAATTCTTCTTGATCCACTCAAGGGCTCTACTCTGCCATACGGAGAATCCGTCGGAAGAGTCGAGGCAGAGAGCGTCTGCACCTGCTTCAACGAGTGCCGGAACACGCTCTTCGTAGTCTCTGGTATTGATACCGGCACCAACGATAAGGCGCTTATCAGCATCGAGGAGCTCGAGCGGGTTAGCTTTATGGAATTCATAGTCTTTTCTGAAAACGAGACCAACGAGGCAGTCATTGTCATCTACGATCGGGAGCTGGTTGAGCTTGTGCTCCCAGATGATGTCGTTGGCTTCTTTAAGTGTGGTACCTTCACGAGCTACGATGAGCTTCTCAAAAGGTGTCATGAACTCGGAGACCTTGGTCTTCGGATCCATACGGGTCACGCGGTAGTCACGGGATGTAACGATACCGAGGAGCTTGCCGTCGGACTTACCGTTCTCGGTTACCGGGAATGTACCGTGGTTGGTTCTCTCACGGAGCTCGACGACTTCTTCCATCGTGTTGTCCGGTGTGAGGTTACTGTCAGAAATAACAATTCCGGCCTTGTACTTCTTTACTTTCCGGATCATCTCGCACTGGGACTCCACTGACTGAGACTGGAAAACGAAGGACATACCGCCGGAACGTGCCAGGGCAATTGCCATACCGTCATCGGATACGGCCTGCATAACTGCAGATACCAAAGGGATGTTGATCTTGAGCTTACTCTCCTCCTGTCCCTTTCTGTACTTTGCTATCGGAGCAGAAAGGTCTACCTGGTCAGGTGTATTCTTCTCCGTAGTGAGGTTGGGGACCAGCAGGTATTCGCTGAACGTCCGTGATTCTTGCTCAAAAATCTTCGCCATAAATCGAAATCCTCCCTTTGTATATATGATTACTCTAGAAAATATTTCATTAAATCATACCATATATAGAGAGGGTTTTGGAAGTTTTTTATACTATCGATTTCCACATTTTTCGGCACGCGAAGCGCAGACTCATTGTGAAAGTGTCAAAGTGCTTTTCGCGCGGCGGGAAAAGAACTTGTGGCTCGCTTCTTCTTCGAGCTGGAAACGTTTCCCTTCAGAAGTCCGATCGCAATGGAAACACCGATCAGGATTACGGCTGTGATCGCTGCCTCTACGAGCAGGAATGTACCGTTATAAAGTCCGGAATATACCCAGACGTTCTGGTCTTCCGGTGCGTAGTCTGCCCAGAAGATAACACCCGCGAGAAGATGCGAGATAAAGCGGACAACAAAGCAGAAGAATACTGCGACGCCGATGCGCCAGAACGGGATGAGATTCAAGCGCTTGAGAGGATTCTTGACCTCGATGCGCTTCTTGTAGGATGCGGCGAAGATACCGGAAAGGCCGATCGCCGTAAAAGCAACGATATAGTCGAGCATGACCTGCGGGAAGCTGACGAGGGTTCCGCCGATCAGCTGCAGAAGGCTGAAGCCGAAAGCTACGCAGAGACCTCTCTTCAGGCCGAAGCAGAGGCAGAAGAAAATGATCGGCAGCATGGAAGCCGGTGTGACCGATCCGCCCTGGGGCATCTTGAAGATCTCGATCTTGGAGAGCACGAAGCTCAATGCGAGGCAGAGGCCGCCGCAGGCAACGCTCATGATCATTTCGCGGCGCTCGACCGCCTGGTTCTTTTTCTGAAGTTCGGTGGCTTCTTTCTGTTCATTCTGTGACATAAAAATACTCCTCCTGTTTGCCGGTCTCAGCAAAAAGAAGAAGTCTTCGAAACTTCGCTTATGCTCCCTCCGCCGGCATTATCCGGTTCAGGTCAAAGGGTCGATGCCAGGTGCATCCTCTCAGCCGGCGTTTCCGGCTCCCCTGTTATCTGAATCGCCGCTATTCTAGCACGAGTGCGCGGTGACTGCAATAGGTCTTTCAAACTTCGTTGGAACTTGCTCTGTGGCGGGCTGTTGCGGTGGCTGGGCGCCTTCGCCAAATCTGATTATCGGCAGCGGGCCAGATTCGTAAATCTGATTACCGGCGGCCGATGAGACGCTGCCATTCGTTATCCGTCAGGCTGTCTCGGAACTTGTCGATCTCGGCGGAATACTTCTCGGGCGCGGTATCGTAACCCATGACGTGGGCAGCACCCTCGATCAGGCAGATACGCTTCGGAGCACGGATGCTGTTATAGATGTTGTCGCTCATCTCAGACGGGACCAGCTTGTCATCGGTGCCGTGGAACAGCAGCACCGGCACGCTGATGCGCGATGCGACTTTCAGAGGAGCTGCCTTTTCGACCGGGAATCCGAAGCGCTTGAGCGCGACCTTCTGCACAAGATTGATGAAAGGCCTGAACTGGAACTTATAGTTTCTCTGCATCAGGAATGACATCTGGTTATCAAGCGTGTCAAAAGAACTGTCCGCGATGACTCCCGTCAGGCTCTCGGGCGCGATGCCGGAACCGGCGGTCATCAGGGCTGCAGCGGCACCCATGGATCTTCCATGGAGGATGATGCGGATGTCATCGCCGAGGCGTGTCTCCAGGTACTGCATCCACATGACGATGTCCTGGCTGTCGAAAAGCCCGTATCCGACGAACTTTCCTTCGCTCATGCCGTGAGCGCGCATATGCGGGATCAGGATGTGGCAGTCCCTCTTCTCGAGATGGAGCTGCGCGTAGGCCGCCATGACGGACGGCATATCGTTAAAGCCGTGAAGAAGGATCACGACTTCTTTCGTCTTTTTCTTGCTTGCGGGAATGAAGTAGGCATAGAGTTTGATGCCGTCAAAAGCGGTCATCTGCCAGTCGAGGATGTTCATGCGGTTGCTGTAGAACCAGTTCTGGCCCCGTCCGAAGATATTGCTCTGGTCGATCGAAAGCGGCGACTTGTCATAGGCCGGTCTCGGCTGCGGCCGCGCGAAGAAACGGTACGCGACACGTACTGCGTAGGAATAGATGAGGATAGCGGAAATGCCTGCCAAAAGGAGAAGAAGGGCGACAATGATGATGACCAGAATGACACCCGTGGGCATTTTTCGATTCCTCCTTTACATCACACCTGAACTTGCGCGCCGGCGGTTCGCGGCCTGAGATCATGGTTTCTCGGCGCGCGTATATAAACCTACTAACCTAAGATAATTGTACGGCCGCATTTTGACTTTCGTGTTACAGGGATGTTAGATTCTCGGGAAATCGGCGCGGGGCAAGTGCTTTCGCCAAGGAGATGAAAGGATCGGTGACGGAAAATGTCTCAGGATTGCGGGTGCGACAGGTACTGCGCGCCGTCTTCTCCGAGATATACGTCGTCCTCGACGCGGAAGCCGAAGCCCCACTCGGGGATGTAGATACCGGGCTCCACGGCAAAGACCATGCCCGGAACGAAGACCATGTCACGGTCGCAGACATCGTGGACGTCGAGGCCAAGGTGATGAAGCGTATTGTGCCAGTAGTATTTCTTGCACGCAGCGAGCGCATCCGGCTCGGACTTGGGAATCACTCCGAGCTCGCGAAGGCCTGCCGCTGCAGTCTTTCTTGTCTCGTTATTGACCGACTCGATCGTCGCACCCGGATGAATCGCCGACAGAGCCGTCTTCTTGCACTCGCAAATCAACTCGAAAAGCGCCTGCTGACGGCCGTCTCTTCTGCCGTTCACCGCGTAGGCGCGGGAAATGTCGGAGCAGTAACCACCGGCCCGCGCACCAGTGTCGATCTGGATCATGGAGCCGTCCGGGATCAGTGCTTTTGGCGTAGGATAGTGAAGGCAGAGGGTATTCTCCCCGCCCGCAACGATCGTCGAGAATGACTGGAACAGGGACCCTCTCTTGACCATCTCGGCCTCAAGGATCGCTAGAGCTTCACACTCGCGCATGCCCGGACGCAGATTCTGCTCAAGAACCGCAAGAGATTCCTCCGTCACCTTCGCCGCGGTGCGGATCGCGTCCACTTCCGCGTGGCTCTTGATCATGCGTAACAGTGTTACAGATCCCGAAATATCAGTCGCCGAGTCGAATCTGTCAGTCTTGGCGAGTTCCTGCTCGAGGAAGGCTCTCTGGTGGGATTTATCGGACTCATCCCAGGCAATATTCATGGAAAGCGCGAGGATCTCGTCGAGATCGTTCTTGAAATCTTCGATGAGACGGACGTCGGAAATGCCTGAGATCTCAGAGGCTTCCTCCGCCGAAAGACGCCGTCCGGTCCACTTCTCCTTCTCAGGCTCCCGCGGATAGATGTAAAGACGCGGCTGGAGAAGGTCCTTCTCCCCGTCCTTGGTAAGGATCAGGACCGAATCCTCCTGCTCGATGCCGCAGAAATAGAAGAATGTGCGATTTGGCAGGAACGGATAGGACTCATCGAGAGAAGCGACAGGCGCATGGCCGGAGAATAAAACAACCGCCGTGTTCGCTTCCAGCTTGGCAGAAAGCATATTCCGGCGGTTAACATACTCAGAAGAGCTGATCCTGTAGGCAGAAACATCCGTAAACATCAGGCGTCACCGGATCTTACGTTGTATTCGTCGAATAGGATCGTGTTATTGATATAGCCCAGCGTTGCGCCCGGAGACTGACGGATCAGGCCCGGATTACCGATAACGATGGAGTTGTCCGGCACGTCAAAGTTGACGTACGCGCCGGGAGCGATCAGAACGTTGTTTCCGATGTTGATCTTACCGACGATCACGGCATTTGCGCCGATCCAGACGTAGTTGCCGATATGCGGGGAACCCTTACGGGAACCTCTGAACTGCGTACCGATAACCACACCGGTCGAGACATTGACGTTATTGCCGATAACAGCCTTCGGGTGGATGATGATACGCCCGAAGTGCGCGATATAGAAACCCTTATCGATCTTCGTCTCATACGGAATCTGGAAATGGTACTTCCTGGACTTCCTGTCAAGCGCGCGGCTGCAGAGGCTCAGGAGGAACTTATGGTAGAAATACTTGAAATCGTGGATCTTCGTCTGCGTCTTCGAGTAGTGGTAACTGCAGTGACGCATGTTGCTGATATAGTGGAACTCGGGGCTCGTGCGCATCTCCTCGATATACGTGAAGAAGACGTTCTTGTGACGCTTCGTATTGCCCGTATAACGGAAAAGATCACTATAAATAATGTCTTTCAGCTCGTCGTTCATTCTTACAGCTCCCCAATGGTTCCATCTACAAAATATGTTACCTCTTTTTTAGGTTTTCATCAATAAAGAAAGGGGGTCAGACACAAAAAATATACAATTGGCGGCGGGGGCTGGGAACAGGGCGGTTAGCTCACCTTTTCCCTCGCCTTTCCCCTCACCTTTCCTCACCTTTCCTCACCAAAAGCACTGCTGAGGTGACACTTCTGGTAAAACCTAAGTAGATGATTCACCCTTGACGGAAAACTTCCCTACTTTTATAATCGAAAAGCACCCGCACCACGTGGAGACGTATCGAAGTGGTCATAACGGGGCGCACTCGAAATGCGTTAGCCGGTTTCCGGCTCGAGGGTTCGAATCCCTCCGTCTCCGCCAAATTTCAGATCCTGAAAGCCTGAAACTACGGGCTTTCGGGATTTTTCTTT